>JANYCV010000182.1 GCA_025360145.1 Acidobacteriaceae bacterium | reverse complement strand
TTACGGCTGGAGACCGCACCGTTTCGTTGGCTCGGCAACGGTGTGATGGCTGGGGTTGCAATCAGGCTCTACCTGGTGAATTTCAATTATCCAGACAAGTTGCTCACCATCGTTCCGGTGATCGCTGCCGGGTATTACCTTTGGGTTCGATTCGGGAACTCTCTAGCGGCCCGGGTATACGTGTGGGCCGTCGCGATTCCGGTAATGGTTCTGCTCCACACCGAGCTGCCGGACGTGACGGGTGTGGTGGGCTGGGCGTACTTCGGCCTGGCACTCGTCGCCGCGGGCCGGCGTTTGAGCGGCATCGATTTGGCGAGACAAGAGTTGACGAGACAGAGTTACGTGGTGGCCGCGATCGCATTTCTCTACTCGATCGTCAACCCGCCGAACACGTGGGCGGCAGTGGCGGTGGTCGCGGCATTCTACGCTGCCCAGGCGCTTTCTGAACAGCATGGGCGAAGGTTCTTCTCGATTCTGGCGACGCTGCTGCTAACGGCGACACTCTATGACAAAGTCTCCGGCAGCGTTCTCACGGTGGCTTGGGGCGGGGAAGGGCTGGTTCTGTTGGGAATCGGCTTTGTGGTCCGAGAGCGCCTGCTGCGTCTTCAGGGATTGGTGCTGTTTTTGGTCTGCATATTGAAGCTGTTCCTTTACGACCTGCGAAATCTGGAGACGATGTATCGCATTCTCTCTTTCATCGCGCTCGGCTTGATCTTACTGGGCGTTTCGTGGATCTATACGAAGTTCCGCGAGCACGTCCGGCGGTATCTATAGATAAGTGATCCGCCGCGCCGGGATCGTGCCAAGTCGCTGAGAACGCTCAGAATTGCAACTACTTCGCAATTCGCCATTCGGGGGATAACTGATTCCGTTGCAACCGCTTGCGGGCTAAAGACCTATCCGATTTTGGGTGGCTCCAACTGCCGGATTTAGATTGAAATGTTCCGCATCGTCGCGCGTTCGCGTGGATTTGGCCGATTTGTTCCTTGCCCGGGAACGCGTGTCGCGACTGGAAGGATTGGTTCAGTTCTTCGTCCGCATTCTGAAAGTCTTCCTTTACGGTATGTATGCGGAAGCTCGAAACCAAGTATTCCATCCTCTCGATCACAGCCTTGGTCACCCTTCTGGCTGGCGTTATTTGTAGCTCAGAAGCGGGTAGTACTAGCGGTTTTTCCGTTGGTCCCCCCCACAGGCAAGATATCTCAGCACCCCTGCACCGATTCTCACCGTAAGAACCTGAAGCGGAATGACTCCTTTCCTGTAGTCCTTGCGAAGTTCTGTCTTAGAGCATCGTACAGATCGTACCTAGCCCCAATACTCGTCACTTAACAAACATTTCCATGCTATTCTGTTTAAGAACAGGAGGCAGGGAGAATGTCGCGAACCGTTGCCACGTTGCCCGCCGGAAGCCGGATTACGGACTACATCAGCTTGGGTGTGGTGGCGAAAACCTTTCCCTTGGAAAAGATTCACGCGGCGCTGGCGGCTACCAAGAGGGAGAGTGTGCGCCAGCGCGACCTTCCGGGCCATGTAACCGTCTACTACGTGATCGCGCTGGCGTTGTATATGCAGTCGTCGTACCGGGAAGTGCTGCGGTGCCTGTTGGAGGGAACCCAATGGATGGCGGGGCCGGGGGCGAGCATAAACGTGGCCGGTAACTCGGGCATCTCGCAGGCGCGAACGAGGCTGGGCTGGGAGCCCGTGCGGCATCTTCACGACGAAGTCGTGAAGCCGATTGCCGTGGCGGCGACCAAGGGCGCATGGTATCGCTCGTGGCGGCTGGTGAGTATGGACGGGAGCACGCTGGATATCGCCGACGAGAAGGGCAATGACGAAGCTTTCGGCCGCCCCGGAGCCAGCCGGGGCAAGAGCGCGTATCCGCAAATCCGCTTCGTGTCATTGGTGGAAAACGGTACCCACGTGCTGTTCGGCAGCCGCATGGCCGACTACGCCACCAGCGAGATCGCACTGGCAAAGACGATATTGCCCAGTCTCAGCAAGGGTATGCTGTGCCTGGCCGACCGCGGCTTTTTCGGGTTCGAGATGTGGCGGCAGGCGGCGGCCACGGGCGCCGATCTGCTGTGGCGTGTCAGGAAAAACATTCTGTTGCCGTGCGAACAGCGTCTGCCGGACGGATCGTATCTGAGCCGCATCTATCCGTCGCCGCAGGACCAACGGCGCCAGCGCAACGGAGTGGTAGTGCGGGTGATCGAATACCGGTTGGAAGGAGTTGAGGGTTCTGAGCCGTTGTATCGCCTGGCAACGACGATCCTGGACCACGAACGCGCGCCCGCCACGGAACTGGCGGCGCTCTATCACGACCGTTGGGAGATAGAAACCGCATTCGACGAACTGAAGACTCACCTGCGGGGTGCGCGAATCGTGCTGCGCAGCAAGACGCCGGATCTGGTGCGGCAGGAATTCTATGGCTTGTTGATGGCGCACTTCGCCATCCGCGGACTGATGCACGAAGCCGCCCTGGAGAGCGGGGAGGATCCGGATCGGCTATCTTTTCTCCACGCCGTGCGCGTTGTCCGCCGCAAGATCGCCGCCTTCGGCGCTATTCCCCCCTCAGGACCGGAAAAACTTCCATAAAGTGGTGCTCAAGGAAATCCTTGACGAACTCGCCGCCTCCAGCCGCAACCGACGTAACCAGCGCGGGGTCAAGCGAAAAATGAGTAACTATCCCCTGCGCCGCGGCTACAAACGCTCGGCGCTCATCGATATTTGCAAAGCCATTCGGATCGTTAAGTGACGAGTATTGTACCTAGCCCCCATAATAGCCTCTTCAGATCATTGCAAGGATGGGACTTCCGGCTCGGGGTGCAGTGCTTGATCCCATCGGGCGCATGGGTATCGTTACATCCTCAACCATCCGATTAACGTACACCAGCCAGATGAAAGCTGAAGTACGACTAGGCAACATATACAAAGTCCGGGAAATTTTACTTGAAATTTTGAACACGGCATGGTACTAATGTCCATTCAGGCATAGTACTGATGTTGTTGTTGCTTGGTACGTAACCGCAGTTGGATAGTTGGGCAGCCATAGTCGTCCGAAGCTTTAGCCCCAATGAAAGGTAGAGGTTTTTAAAATGAACTTTGTGACCAAGATCGCAAGACGAACAATATCGTCCTCCACCGCAAAAAGCTTGCTTCTTCTCGCGCCCCCGGCGCATTCCGGGATGTCCGGCTCGCCGGACGTAACCAAGTTTGTTGACTGGAACCACGAACAGTTGCTGTCAAAAGTGCAGCGCTTCCGCGGAGCGACTTACCTGAGAGACGGCGCCATTACTGAAAAGTCTCTGGATTCGGAAGGGCGTCATCGCGTTGATGCGGATTTTCGAAGCTGGCATGTCCTTTTGCTGGACGAGCACGGCGACATCTGTGGATGTTCGCGGTATAGCAGCTATTGGATTGGTGAGGATTTCGACGATCTCGCGGTGGGACGCTCTGCGCTGGCTCACTCGGATCAGTGGGGTGCAAAACTGAGGGCAGCGATCGAACTGGAGCGCCGAAAGGCACTTCGGGAAGATTGTAACTTCGCGGAAGTGGGCGGATGGGCGATTTCTGAGAGTCTCCGGGGCACTACGGAAGCAATTCGCATCGCTTTGGCCACTTTTGCACTCGGACACTGCCTAGGAGTCTGTATCGGGGTAACCACCGCGACCGTGCGACACAGTTCCGCAAATCTGCTGCGAAGGATTGGCGGCCAACGGCTTTCCGTCGACAATACGGAAGTGCCGAAATACTTCGATCCGGAATACGAATGTGAGATGGAGATTCTGCGATTCGACTCCTCGGCGCCGAATCCAAAGTTCGCGCCTTGGGTGGACCAACTCACAATGGAAATGGCCTCGGTCCCAGTGGTCGCTTCGCAACTCTCTCCTTGGGTCAGCGCGCGGAAGGAGCCGGTGGAGGCACCCGAATTTGAAACGGGCCTTCAGCTTGCCTACGGCTGGTAGTAAACTTTCCCCTGAACTCTAGAAAACCCACACTCCCCGGTCTTGCTTAGGGCTTGCGGGTTTTCTAGAACGGTTTTAAGCTGTCTTACGCCCGCGCCCTTTTTCTGGCCGCAAAGGCCACCAACAATCCGCCCAATGCCGCCCGCAAGGGGTGTTTTCCAGCCGGGCGCTAATAGGCAAGGACAGGCGCATGTCGCCAATCACCAAGTCAGGCTGAAGGCGTTGAATCAATTCACGATCAAACTCGACATACGTGCGGAGAACAGCCGTTGGAAACGCCGGAGAACCCTTCGCAATATTCGCTAGAAATTGCTCCCCGGGCATGGTGGGGAGGTCGCCGACGGAGTACTGTCTTCCCCGAAGATGCCCCACAAATCGCGCAGGAGCGTGGAAATGAACGTCATACCTTGTAGTGTCCAGCGTGTCCGCGAGTGACAACAAACGAACGAAATGCGCCATTGTGGCGCCTTCGGCCAGAAATAGAATTCGCTTTGGTGGTGACGCCATGCGGTTCAAGTACAAGCCTATCCTAGTCCGCGCTTCTGATAAGTTTTCCTCAAAAATGGGCCGTCATGGCAAATCAATGGCCAACTGTTGACAAAACAACCATAGTTCCGTAAGATGGAAAGGTTTGGCGAGTTGATTTCTTCTACTCCTGCGCTACCCTTTCCAGTGCCTTCGGGCGGCAAGGCTACAGTAAGTCGTTGTTTAGACTAGGTAGTCAAGTTATGGGAACCCGGCTGGGAGTCGGCCCCGAGGCTTTAGCGGATTACGCCGCTTTCAGCATGGGCCAGTCTGAAGTGCTACCCTCGCAAGTCTGGGACGGTGAACAAAAATATACCGATTCCCTCGTGGTCTTACCTTCGACGGCGCTTTTCTGAGGTTTGGATTGGTGTGTCGAGCATGACATAGTAAGCAACTAAATAGTTTCTAAGTTCAAGAGAGGAAATTCGTGCCGACGTTTAATCAACTCGTGCGGAAGGGCAGGAAATCGCCACGTTACAAAACGGCGAGTCCAGCTCTTCAAGCCTGCCCGCAAAAGCGTGGAGTATGTACGCGTGTCTACACAACCACCCCGAAGAAGCCGAATTCGGCGCTTCGAAAAGTGGCCCGCGTGCGGTTGACCAACGGTATTGAGGTCACCACTTATATTCCAGGCGTTGGCCATAACCTGCAGGAGCACTCCATTGTGCTCATTCGCGGCGGCCGCGTGAAGGATCTGCCTGGTGTGCGTTACCACGTTGTCCGCGGTACTCTGGACACGGCTGGCGTAGCCAACCGGAAGCAGAGCCGGTCGAAGTATGGCGCCAAGAGACCGAAGTCCTAGGTAGCCAGGAAAGGAACCGATATGTCACGCAGACGAAGAGCCGAAACCCGCGAGATCCTGCCGGATCCGGTCTACAATTCCACCCTCGCGGAGAAGTTTGTCAACTCCATGATGTGGGACGGAAAGAAGACCGTATCCCAGGGAATCTTCTATACCGCCATGGAAACGCTGAAAGAGCGCAGTGGCGACGATCCGTTGAAATTGTTCAAGAAGGCGGTTGAGAATTGCAAGCCGCTGCTCGAGGTCAAGACCCGCCGTGTCGGTGGCGCCAACTATCAGGTGCCTGTTGAGGTTTCGCAGAATCGCCGGACCAGTCTCGCTATCCGCTGGATTCTATTGAATGCCCGCAGCCGCCCGGACAAGGGGATGCACGAGAAGCTCGCAAATGAACTCGGCGACGCCGCGAACTCCCGCGGTGGCGCAATTAAGAAAAAGGACGATGTCCACCGTATGGCTGAAGCCAATAAGGCTTTCGCGCACTACCGTTGGTAATTCAAATTATTTAAGTTATCTATGCCACGCACCGTTCCACTTCAGAAAATGAGAAACATCGGCATCATGGCCCACATTGATGCCGGTAAAACCACCACTACGGAGCGTATTCTCTATTACACCGGCCGTACCTACAAGATTGGTGAGGTTCATGAAGGCACTGCCACCATGGACTGGATGGAGCAAGAGCAGGAGCGTGGTATCACCATCACTTCGGCGGCAACCACTTGCCACTGGGGTGAGTATCAGATCAACATCATTGACACTCCCGGCCACGTGGATTTCACGGCCGAAGTGGAGCGAAGTCTACGGGTCCTGGACGGCGCAGTAGCTGTCTTCGATGCCGTAGCCGGAGTACAACCGCAGTCGGAGACAGTTTGGCGCCAAGCTGATAAGTACAAAGTCCCCCGCATTTGCTTCATGAACAAGATGGACCGTGTTGGA
>JANYCV010000238.1 GCA_025360145.1 Acidobacteriaceae bacterium | reverse complement strand
TCAGCAATTTTACGATCCCTCCACTCCAAATAAAGGAGTCCAAACGCTTGGGCGCATTTTTGCCTTCGATTCTTACTCCAACCAGCACTACCACGGCCTGCAAACCAAACTCGAACGCCGTTACTCGCGCGGACTCACCTTTGGCGCTGCCTATACCTACAGTAAAGCGAGTGGTGACGGAGAGGATGGCGGCAACGAAGGAGCCGGGCGTCAAGTCTACAACAGTCGCGCGGGCTCCCGCGGCCGTACCGCGTTCGACCTTACCCACAATGCCGTGATCCACTACGTCTACGAGATACCACTCGGCCAGCACCTCACGGGCATTGCCGGTACATTGCTGAAAGGGTGGCAGACCAACGGAATCCTGTCTATCCGCTCGGGCTTCCCTTGGACCCCGACCGTCGGCGCCAACGACCTCAACACCGGCGGTGACGGCACGCCAATACGTCCGGACCGCCTCCTCGACGGCCGCCTCGATAATGCCAACCGCGCACTCTGGTACAACCCGCTCGCTTTCCAGCGCGTCAACTGCAACATCGCCAGCCGCTCCGATCTCTGCCATTACGGCAACTCCGGACGCAATATCATGGATTCCCCCGGACAGCGAAACATCGACCTCTCGTTCTTCAAGAACTTTGCTGTCACCGAGCGCTTTAAGTTGCAGTTCCGCGCAGAGGCTTTTAACGCTCTCAATACGCCTTTCTTCGGCCAGCCCAATAATCTGGGTTTCGTTTCGCTCAACTCAGTCACCCCTGACGCGCCACGCGTTGGCGAAATCCGCAGTCTGCGCACTTCCATGCGAGCGATGCAGTTAGGCTTGAAGATCAGCTTTTAGGGAAAAATATCCATGAGCGATCCACGACACCCCGCATTTTCCATGGACAGGCGTACGCTCGCCAAGACGCTGTTTCTGGCTGCGGGGGGAGCGGCCCAAATCAAGGCGCAACCGCTTCCCGAGTCCCGTCTGGTGCCGTGGATGTACATGATCTGGCCGCTTGAGCAATGGCTCACGGATTACCACCGCACTCTTGACGCCTGGGAGGCGGGCGGCGTCCGGGGCATCGTTATCGGCCCCTTACGTTTCTGGGATGGAAAGCCAAGCTTCGACTTTACTTACGCACGCTCCGGAGCCGTGATTCAAACCTTCGCCCCTGACGCGGCCATCTACCGCAAGCACGGTGTAGATCCGCCTGAAAACGTCCGCCTTGATCCCGTGAAAGAGAAACAACTGCACGGTTTGCTTGACGACATAGCAAAGCGCGGTTGGGAGATCATGCTGTTCGGACCGGGCCATTACGGACGTGTGAAGTCCGCCGCGCAAGATCCCTTTGGTGCGAATTCGCTCGCGGCCGGCGTAGAGGATACCTGCCGCGCCTTCCCGCAGGCACACGGCGTAATTATCGACGGCGCGGGCGAGCACCATTATGAACTCGCATTCCACCATGGGGGCAACCTCTTTGAGATCCGGGATCACCATCGCGCAATTTACAACCACCTGGGCTTCGACGTTGCACGCATGGAGCGCGGCATGAATCATCTCAACGCGCGGTTCCACTCCCTTAGCCCGTCGCTCGTTCGTTTCCACCAGAGCGGCGGTATGCTCGGCGGTTTGTCGCTCTTCGATGTAAATGAAGATGCCTTGTACTGGCTGCGCATGCGTCAAGAGTCAACCTTGCGCAGTATGGCCGCCATTCGGAAAGAGTTCGACGCGCTGCCGCGGAAGCCCAAGCTCGGCACCATTCCAAGATCCGCCGCTTTCTCGGTCCTCACTACCCAGGACTACCAGAAAACTCATGGCTTCTTCGACTATCTTTTTCCGAAGCACTATTACTGGAATCGTGGCTTCGACGGTATGTACGGCACCGTTGCGCGTTGGGTGGAGACACTCAGTGCGTGGAATCCAACTTTGACGGAAGAGGATTGCTTTGCAGTAGTGAAAGTTTTGTTTGGCTTGCAGTTTCCGGGCGTTCGCAAGCTCACGGACCTGGAGACGGGTTTCCCCGACGAGTTTTTCGACCAGGTGGTGTTCGCTGAGACCAAACGCGCACTGGATGCTACTGGTGACCCCAATAAAGTCATCGCCTGGGTTTCTACCGGACGTAATCCGCACGCGGGCGATCCAATGCCGGCTCACGACCTCTATCGTCTTCTGGTTGCATCCCATCGTGCCGGGCTCAAACGCTTCATCTTCCATCCTGATTTGAACCTTGGAGCGGCAGAATGGAAAGTGATTTCGCGCCTCTGCGGGAAGGAGTGGGTAGAAGATCCTGACGGCTACTGGCCGCCTGACACTCCCAGGCCGGACACGTGGAATGGGGGAAGGAAGCCGCCCGGCAGAAAATAGAAGCGTACGCACCCTTGTCCCGCTGCGCCCTCCGCCGGTTTAGCCAGTCTAAGGAGGCGCGCACAAGTAACATGGTCACTTTGGGTGCGACGAGATCTGGTAGTTCCACTCGCCGTGGAAGTCCGCCTTTTCGATCTTCAGTTTCGCTAGGTCCTCATCCGCAACCTGGATGCCCGTTGGCTAGGTCTGCCGGTCGAGTTCTGCCTGAATCTTCAATCCCTTTGCGGTGGTCGTGTTCCCAATCAAGTTCACAATCACTTCGTGGCTCACCAGGGGTTTGCCCTCCAGTTTTCCGTGATGTGACAAAACATTCGATGTTCGACCAGCAGTAGTCATTTGTGCCGCAGAGCAATCACGGGTCCACACGCCACCAGGGCTACCCGGTGACGCGCAAGGAAGCCTAATTCGCGCGGTTTAGGGAAAGCTGGGTATGTGCTTCACTCAGGTAATTACTACGGCAGCAGCCCAGGTGGGGCGGTCCCCCTGGTCGGCGCGGGACGCCTTCGTCCCGCTGCCCGAAGCGGGACGAAGGCGTCAATGCGCCAGCCACACGAAACGCTGCGAGACCGTACCCACTTGACTCAAGCAAATACCCAGTTAGGGAAAATTACCGCCGGAACCCGGGAAGAATCGTCTCCCCCATCGACCGGATGGTTTTCCGGTCACGACGAGGCTAGTCTTGGGTAGGAGAAACCGATGGCGGACTTTTACCAGACAGGCACAATCACCACACTGCACCGGCTGAACACCGATGGGCTCTCCAGTATGGAGCGCGACTTGCGCTCACATGCTGCCGCTACACCGATTGGACTCGTACTGCCGGCCCTGTATACCGAATTCGAGCGCCCCGCAATGCGCCGCATCGTGGACGAGCTTCGCAAAGTGCCTTACCTGGCCCGCATCGTTGTGGCGCTGGGCCGTGCCAATGAGGCGCAGTATTTACACGCAAAATCGTTTTTCGACGATTTTGAGACACCAGTTTCCTTCCTGCAAGTGGATCATCCGCAAGTGGCCGATCTATTTTCGCAGTTGAAACGGAACGGCCTGGAATCGGGTACTGCGGGGAAAGGCAGGTCCTGTTGGTTGGCCTACGGTTTGCTGTTGGCGCAAAAGCACTGCCAGGTGATCGCGCTTCACGACTGCGACATTAAAAGTTACCGCAGAGATTTACTGGCGAGGCTCTGTTATCCCGCTGTCCATCCCGAACTCGGCTTCGAATTCGTGAAGGGCTACTACGCGCGGACGTCGGATCGCTTGCACGGGCGCGTCACCCGTTTATTCTGGGCTCCCCTTGTGCGAGCGATCGAATCGTTGTCGCCCGGCACCGAGTTTCTTAACTATCTCGCAAGCTTCCGCTACGCACTTGCAGGCGAATTCGCGATGCGGGCCCGGACTGCGCGCGAGAGCCGGATTCCCTGTGACTGGGGCCTTGAGGTGGGCATGTTGTCCGAGGTCTACCGGAACTGTCCCCGGAACCGGATCTGCCAGGTGGACCTGACTGACAACTACGAACACAAACATCAACCGCTGTCGGCGGACGACTCCACCGCCGGGCTTAGGCGCATGACCCGCGACATCACCACCACTCTGCTTCGCACCGTGGCCAGCGAAGGAATGGCGTTCGGCGCGGAGGCACTTAGAATGCTGGAGATCCGCTACGTCCGAATGGCGGAGGAAATGATCGACCGCTACCACGCCGATGCCATCGTCAATGGCCTGCAATTCGACCGCCACAGCGAAGAGTCCGCGGTGGTTGCCTTCCAGGCCAGTCTGCGCGAGGGCGCTGCGAGCTTTGCGGCAGGAGCAGTTCCGGAGTGTACTCTCCCGAGTTGGAGCCGCGTCATTTCGGCAATTCCCGATTTCTTTGACCGCTTGCAGAATGCGGTAGCCGATACCGGCACAAGCAAAGTACAAACGATACGCCACACGCGTGTGCCGGTCGAAATTGGAATGCCCGGCATGGCGGTACCGGCGCTTGGGTAAAGACGCTTGGGTAAGATTAGGATTCGCGGAGTATGTCGAGGACAGCCTCATTCCATCCAGCCGGACCGGGAAGCCGCGTGATCCGCGCATTGGGCACCATCGCGGCAAGTTCAGCGGCGTGAGAAGACTTGACGATCACCGGTATGTCGGCGAAGCGCAGAAGCTCGCAATCGTTAGGGGCATCTCCCAAAGCTATGGTGGCCGGCCGCGGGTGTCCCAAAGCATAGCAATCCAGGGCGTAGCGATCCCGAATGGCTCGTGCTGCCATGGCCTTATCGTTCGCCCCAGTGATGTGGAAGAATCGGCCTCCGCGCGTCCATCGCAGCCCCGCATCCTCAATCGACCGGAGCAGCCCGGCTGTGTCCTGCGCTCCGGTAACCAGGAACGGCTCATCGTATTCCCGTTGTTTCGCGAGCGTAGCCTGCGGGAGAGTCAGACCTGTGGTTTCGGCAACTTCGGCGGCCGTCATATCGGAGAATCCACGCACGCTAACTCCGCTCTGTTTCGCCAAACGGTGCAGTGTGCCGGTCAACTCCTGGTAGGGAGTGCCGAATGGAATGGTCTTGGATTCTCCGTCGGCGCCGGTTGGAATTACGGCCGCCCCTCCGTTCTCCGGAATGAACGGGTGGATATTTCTCATCGCAATCCGTATAGTTTCCATCTCTGCGCGCGTCTTACTCGAAGTCAGTATAATCGGGACGCCGTTGCGTTCCGCGAGTTCCAGTGCCGGAACGGCGGCGCTGTAGCTGTAGTTTGAATCGAGGAGTGTTCCGTCCAGATCGCTAAAGATGAGTAACATGCCGCAAACTCCATCGGATCACGAAGACAACGATAATGCCATCCTGTCCTTACCGGAGATGGACGCAGCTTCCGGGCATGTGGAACGCCGTGTGCGCACCTGGCCCCTGGTTGTGGTGGCCTTCAGCAGTTTGTTGCTGCTCATCACCATCTCCGGCACCGCTACGCTCGTCAAGGCTCGCGAGTTATATAAGGCACGCTCGGATCTGAATCAACGCCACCGGCACGATGCGGAAGCGCTTGGGGACGTGCGATCCGCCATTCAGGTATCCAGCATCATGATCCGAGATTATCTGCTCGATCCATCCCTGCGGCGCGGGGACGACTATCGGGATCAGATTCTGGAACTGCGGAAATCGACATCTGCCCGTCTCGCTGGACTGGAGAAAGTGGCGCAGCCTGAAAATCGGCACAAACTAGCGGAACTGAGGGCCGAAGTACACACCTTCTGGCAGTCGCTGGCTCCGGTCTTCGAGTGGGAGCCGGAAGAGAAGCAAGCCTTCAGCTATACCTTCCTGCGCCGGAAAATCATGCCGCGCCGCGAGTCGGTTACGAGACTCGCCGCCGAGGTGAAAGAGTACACCGACCGCAGCTTCCTCCACGAACGGGAGGAAATCGCCGCCAGCGAACAGGCATTCACCATTTATGTGAGGCGGATGCTGGCTGTCTCTTTGCTGCTTGGTATCGCGGTTGCCCTGCTCAGCGTAATGCGGATAGCGGCACTCGAACGCAGGTCGGAACAGCAGCGGCTGCAAACGACAAAGGCCGAGCAGGAGATGCGCCGCCTTTCTCATCAACTGGTGCATGGGCAGGAGCGGGAACGGCGGAAAATCTCGCGGGAGCTGCACGACGAAGTAGGCCAGATGCTGACGGGCCTCCGGATGGAATTCAGAAGTCTTCAGAAAGTACAAATGGCGCCGCGGAAGGAATTCGAAGCCAAATTGGAGCACGGCAGAGCGATCTTGGACCGGACGCTGCAGGCGGTGCGTGATATTGCCATGGGGCTTCGGCCTTCCATGCTGGACGATCTTGGCCTGGAAGCCGCACTGCAATGGCAGGCCCGTGATTTCAGCCGGCGCCAGGATATCCCGGTAGCCGTGGACATTCGGGCAAGGCTTGCCGATTTGCCGGAAGACCACAGGACCAGTCTGTATCGCATTGTCCAGGAAGCGCTCACCAACTGCGCCAGGCATGCCCGCGCGAAGGCCGTCCGAATCAGCGTTTCCGAAGAGAATGGCACGCTCCGGTTGGAGGTTTCCGACGATGGTGTCGGCATGCCGGACCGGGACGCGCTGGCTGCGGGATTGGGCCTTATTGGCATTCAGGAACGAGTTCGCGAGCTCGGCGGCCGCTTCGAAATTCATTCCTCAAGAGGCTGCGGCACTTTATTGACCGTGGATGTTCCCGAGGGCACTCTCGTTGCCTGAGACCGGCATCCGTGTCTTGTTGGCGGACGACCACAGCATCGTACGGAAAGGCTTGCGATCCACGTTGGAGAGCGAAGCGGGTATTGAGATTGTGGGCGAGGCGGCGAACGGCCGCGAAACCGTCCGGCTCTGCGCTCAGTTGAAACCCTCGATAGCCGTGATCGACATCGGAATGCCTCAATTGAACGGCATCGACGCCGCGATGCAGGTGGGCAAGGTTAGCCCCCATACGAAGGTCATCATCCTCAGCATGCACTCTGACGAGACCTATATTCTTCGCGCACTCACTGCCGGGGCGAAAGGCTATTTGCTGAAGGACACGGCGGAGGACGATCTGCTGCCGGCGGTGAAGGCAATCGCGGCAGGAAAGTCGTTTTTCAGCCCGGCGATTGCCAAGACGTTACTGGAAGATTATGTGCGATTCCTCCGCCAGCGCGGCATCGAAGACTCTTACGATCTACTGACGGATCGCGAAAAGGAGGTGCTGCATCTTCTCGCCGAGGGCCGCTCAAACAAAGAGGTTGCCTGCCTGTTGGGAATCGGCGTTTCCACCACCGAGACGCACCGCATGAACCTGATGCAGAAGTTGAATTTGCACAGCACCGCGGAAATTATTCTTTACGCCGTCAGGAAGCGGATCATTCATCAATGACCGTGCGCTTCACTTCCTCTCGCCCTCTTTGTGTCAGGGCGGCGGAACCGGCAGTAACCGGTAGCGAAGCGTAAGCCATTCGGTAAACTTGTCCAGGCGCGAAAATCCGCTCAGATTGCTTCCAGATCCACGCCACGCGTTTCCGGAAGCGCAAAGATCAGCGCGGCGGCAATCAGAAAGAATGCGGAGTTCAACGCTAACGCCATGCCGAATCCACTGCGGTCGGCGATTGCTCCCACCGCGAACGGCGCCAGTGCGCTCAGCCCCCGTCCGAAGTTATAAGTGAAGCCCTGGCCTGCGCCGCGCACCGCTGTCGGATAAAGCTCAGCCAGCATCGCACCGAACAGCGCGAAGAATCCCGTGCCGACGAAGCCGATTACCGGCCCCAGGATCAGCAGCAGGGTCTCCGATCCCCAGAGCGGAATCGATCCGTAGACCGGTGTCAGAACGGCCGCGGTCAACACATAGCCAAGAAAGGCAGGCCTCCGTCCGAACCGGTCCGCGAGATAGCCGAAGCTGAGGTAACCGAAAAGCGCGCCGATCTGCATGGTGAAAATCCAGCCGCTGGTGCGTACGATATCGAGCCCCGCGCCGCCGGCGGACTTCGGGGCCGCCAGAAAGCCAGGGAGCCAGGTGAAGAGTCCCCAATAGGCGAACAGAGTTGCGGTGGCAAGCGCCGTTGCCAGCAGCGTCAGCCGTCCAAGAGGTGGACGAAACAGATCCTTCACGCTTCCGCGAGATTTGCTCCGCAGCCAGACGTCCGGTTCCTTCACCTTCCATCGGATTGGAATGGTGAGCAGCGCCGGCAGCACGCCAACCAGAAAAAGCGCGCGCCAACCGTACCGGGGGAGCACAAAAGCCGTCACTGC
>JANYCV010000130.1 GCA_025360145.1 Acidobacteriaceae bacterium | reverse complement strand
GTGGAGTACGGCGACTTCCGTGTACGTGTAGGCGCCGGTTGGATTGTAGAGTTTTCCGTCCGGCCCCAAGGGCGTTATTTGTATGGGGACCACGATGCCGCCATCGGGCATGCTGAGCGGAACGAAAGGCATGTCGCCGAGCATCACGCAGTTCTTGCCCGTGAAGACACCGGGAAGCGGATGGGTGGCACTGAACTCCGCGCCGGTGTGGATGATCTGCTGTTTGACGCCGCCCGTGCGGTAGAAAATGTTCCAGCGGCGCATACCTTCCAGGGGGTCGTCGGTGGGCAGGACACCTTCGGTCCAGAACTCGATGTAGCGGCCGGTGGGCGGATCTATAAAGCCGGCACGGGGATGACGACGAAGCATCCCTCCCTGCGCGTGTTCGCCGGTTTGCATCGCTTCCGGCTCGCCCCAGGTGACGCCGTGATCGCGGGAACGGCGAATGTAGGCGACGTCTATGGTATCCGAGCGTGTCCATTGTTGCTCGATGGACGTCATGCTTCCGCCGCGCGCGCTGGTGTACCAGGCATACGCCATCACAGCCACGCCTTCCTTGAGCGAGGCACGGAACACTTCACGGCGGATGGCGGGCGGGGCGGCTTGAGCCAATGCAGGTATGGTGAGGAAGGCTCGTCTGGAAAGGGCGCCCTTCATTTGTTATTAGGTCCGGGCCTAGTGCGTCATGGCGTATACGACGTAGTTTACTCCCATGCGGATGGCCAGGCCGGAGAATTTCTCAGGGTATCGGATGGAGTCTGCGTATTCCCAGGCATCGCCGATGTCGGAGTTATAGGAAATGGCGATCATGATGCGCCCTTTGTCGTCGTAGATGCCGCGCCAGTGTGGGACCTTGCCATCGTTCTTATAGCCTAGCCGCAAGTGTGCGGCGCCGGGCATCTGGAAGCGGTCGTCCAGATCGTAGACGGTGTGGAAGATGGCGTCCCTGTCTTCGATTTCGACGATAGGACGGTCCGGGAAGACCAGCTTCATGCTCTTTTCGAATACCTGCCACTCGTAGTCGCCGTGTAGATCGTCGGCCATGAAGAAGCCGCCGCGAAGCAGATAGTCGCGGAGAATTTTGCCCTGTGCCGGAGTGATGCCCCACTCGCCCACCTGGACCGCATAGAGCCATGGCCAATTGTAGACGTCGCCCTCATCCAGATTGATAGGCTGTTCGACGGAACGCACATGGATGCGGGTGAGACGGCGCAAGGCTTGGGAGAAGTGCCGGTCGGCGCGCGGGTAATCCTGTGTCCAAAGCGAGAGGCCTTTGCGCCAGTCCCCGTCGAAGCGGCCACGGTAGCCGTCGTTTTCACCGGGCGGGAACATCAGGCGGGCGAAGGCGAATTCTGTTTTCTCCTGCCAGTCGGGCGTGAGGGCGAAGCCTTCGTATTCGACGCCGGGGAATTGGCGGAACGGAAGCTGAAAAGCGTAGACCGCGGTGATGAGAATGAGGCTGATGGTCAATCGCCGCGGTGTCTGGTGCAAACTGATGCGTCCGCCTTCTATCCCGAGAATATCATTCGCCGGTGCCATCGCCGGTGCGCGGTAAGCAGGGAGAGCGGCGGCGGTTACTTGGCTGTTACTTGGTGGTGTAGTAGCCGGCACGGGCTTCCACTTTGGCCCCGGGGTATCGCGCGTTGGCGTTGGGCGAAAGTTCGACGCGAATGCGCCGATAGTAGCCCGATCCCGTAGCAGGCGCTGCGTAGTCGACGGTGTAGCGGGTGAGAATGCTTTCGACGATCTTGCGAAAGCCGGCGGCGGGACTGTTGCCGGTGAGGACTTCCCCGCCGGTTCGCGAGGTGTATTGGAGCACGTCCGGCGCTGTGTTTGTAGGATCAGTGTAACGGTTGGCGGCAGGGGGTTGTGGCGAGTTACCGGTTACCAGCGCATTCACGGTAATGTTGGCATCGGAGAGCGCGCGGAGCACTTGTTCGCTGGTGGCAGCGGCGCGGGCGCTCTGATTATCGGTGACGATCAAAATGGCGCGGCGGCCGCGCGGGGGTTCCGACTGCAAATAGTGAGCAGCCATCACCAATGCCTCATTGACCAGCGTTCCACTGCCGAGGCTTTGTTTGTAGATGGAACCCAGGATCTGGGTTTGGATCTGGTGGAAGTCTTCGGTGAGGGGCTGCGCAACTTCACTGCGTGTGGAGAAGAGCATCAGGGCCACGCGATCGCCGTCGTGCAATTGGGCGAGCGCTTCGCGCGTCTTCCCGGCCATGGCACTCAGCGATCGAGTCATGCTGTTGCTGACATCAAGCAGCAGTAGGAGGTCAAGCGGTTCCAGCTCGCTGGCGAAATGGGCGACGGCTTGCGGAGCGTCTTCATCGAAAATGAGAAAGTCTTCCCTGGTGAGAGAGGATATGTTCCGCCCGGCCGGAGTGGATACCCTTACATCCACCTTTACCAGGTTGATCTCGGTGCGAAACGTGACGACGGGCTCCTGCCCGAAAATGGGCAGTGCCAGACTTAACAGTGCCGCGGCAACCTGGATTCTAAACATGTGCATAAGACGCAGCCCGGAACTGGATGTTTCCATTTCTCAGGACGGCTTGGTTTTCGGAGGCAGGCGGGCGGTTGTTCCCCAGAACCGGTAGCAGGTCTTGATCATGCTTAGCAATTCATCAAGGTCGTTCGGCTTCCGGATGTAGCAGTTCGCATGCAGTTCATAGGCTCTCTGCACGCCGATCGGATCCGAGGAACCTGAAAGAATAATGATGGGAATGCGCTTGAGGGAATCACTCGCCCGGATCTCTTCCAGCAACTCGAAGCCGGATTTTTTCGGCAGAGTCAAGTCCAGAAGAATGAGGTCGGGACGCGCAGCCTGCTGATAGGGGGACTCGCGCAGCAGGTAGGAAAGCGCATCCTCGCCGTTGTGAAGTTGTTCGATTTTATGCTTGTGACCGGCATCGCGGAAACCTTCGGCGATCAGACGCGCCTCTGCCGGATTGCTTTCCACAACAAGAATATTGATCAGCGCCGATTGCAGTGACTGTGTTTCCATGTTCTTCAAGCCGCGTGCCGAAGTCCGGCAGGCAAAGTCGGGTAAGGCAAGTTCCAGATTGGTGGGAACGGGCAGATTCGAACTGCCGGCCTGTCGCTTAGGAGGCGACCGCTCTATCCAACTGAGCTACGTCCCCCCACCTCTTTTATTGTATCGTGTCAACGTCCTCTGTACATCGCCCCCGGCATCCGGGCAAGAATGGCCAGTCTTTAGGATTGATTGGAAGCCTTGATTGGCGATCTGAAACGTCGCAGGTTGCTTGACGGCACGCCAGTGGTTTTGGACGGGAGTTCGTTTGTGTTTCTTTTCCAGAGAGTGCAGAGGGAAGTGATCAGCGTCTGGGCGGATTCACGATGTTCCCGGCAGGAGACAGCACGAAGGGCGCCACGTCCCACGGCACCATCGGCGGCTTCGGCTTCAAGGCCCTACGATTCTGCATCGCCTGGAGATTGATCGCGAGAAGCTGACGTACCGGTATGCCGGCCGTGAGTTTCGGCTTAGGGGTGTTTTCGGTAAGCTGGGTATGTGATTGACTCAGGTAATTGCTCTGGCAGCCGCTTGGTGGGCCGGTCCCCCTGGGACGGGTAGGACGCATTCGTCCCGTTGCCGGAAGCAGAGGCAGGGTCTCGGCGCCGGCGAGGGTGCCAGCCCCACGGAATTCTTCTAGACCGTACCCACCCGAGTCAAGCACATACCCAGCTTCGGTAATTCTGATAAGTCGGGTATCCCCTTAATTCAGGTAAGTGCGTCTGGCGACGCGCGAGGATTAGGGTGGGGCAGACGAGACCGCCCGCCCCACCCCGGTACTTTACGGGCGCATTTTCCAGGCGTTAGCTGAGTGAGGGAGGTATCTGGTTTGTAATAAAGGACTGGCGGTTTAAGCGCGCTTCAGCCCCTTCATTCCGATATCCCTGCGATAGTGCATTCCGTCGAAGTGAATCTGGCTAACAGCCTGGTAGGTCTTTTCGATTGCTCCGGCTAGGTCCGGTCCGGAAGCGGTAACGCCCAGAACACGGCCTCCCGCTGTTTCTAGCCCTTTTGGGCCGATACGTGTTCCCGCGTGGAACACAACCGCAGCCGCTTGGTCTATGCCGTGAATCGGATCGCCCATGCGAACAGCACCTGGATAGGCATGTGCGGCCAGGACAACACAGACGCTGGGTTCGTTTTTCCATTTCAGGGCGGCGCTTTTGAGGTCGCCGCGCGCTCCGGCGTGCAAGACTTCGGCGAAGTCGCTGTCCATGCGGTGCATCAGCGCCTGAGTTTCCGGATCTCCCAGGCGCGCGTTGAATTCGAGCACGCGGGGCCCGTCTGCTGTCATCATGAGTCCGGCATATAGGAAACCTGTGAACGGTGTTCCTTCCGACCGCATAGTGGCAATGGTGGGCTCGATTATCGTGTCCATGATAGTTTCGGATTGGGCTTGGGTGAGGATTCGCGAATCGCAGTATGCCCCCATCCCTCCGGTGTTTGGTCCGGCGTCCCCATCGTAAGCTGCTTTGTGATCTTGGGACGGTTGCAGAGGGAGGGCGATGTTTCCGTCGCTGAGTACGATGAAGCTGACTTCTTCACCGATAAGAAATTCTTCGATTACCAGCCTTCCGGCCGCCAACAGAGCCGGCAGCGCGGTTTCGGCTTCGTGCTCGTTTTGGGCAATGACGACACCCTTTCCGGCGGCTAGCCCATCCGCTTTCAGTACGATGGGGTAACTGAAGCTTTCGAGGGCGCTGCGGGCGTCATCCAGGTTGGTGACTGTAACGAAGCGCGCGGTTGGAATTCCTGCCCGGGTCATGAAATGTTTGCTAAACGTTTTGCTGCCTTCCAGTTCCGCGGCGGCGGCCGTGGGTCCGAAGATCAGCCGGCCTTTCGCGCGGTAGAGGTCCACAATTCCCGCTACCAGCGGCACCTCCGGTCCAACTACGGTGAGGTCGATTCCGGCTCGTTCCGCCTGGGACAGGCAGCTGTGAATATCCGCCGCTGGATTGCATTCGGCTACCGAGGCGATGCCCGGATTTCCGGGGTTCGCAATGATTTTTGTAACTTGCGGGCTCTGTGCCAGACGCCATGCCAGAGCGTGTTCCCTGCCGCCGCCGCCGATGATCTGAATTTTCAATGGATGCTCCGGTACCAATTGATAGAATAAGATGAAGTCCCCCCCGACATGCAAATTCGTTATGACGTTGTTGTGGTAGGCGCGGGCCACGCGGGCTGCGAGGCAGCGCGAGCCTGCGCCCGGATGGGTTTGCGGACGGCGATGATCACCATGAATATCGACCTGATTGCTCAAATGTCGTGCAATCCGGCGGTCGGCGGAATCGCCAAGGGTCACCTGGTGCGCGAAATAGATGCGCTTGGCGGCCTGATGGGCGAGGTGACCGACGCGGTAGGGATACAGTTCCGTCTGTTAAATACCAGCCGCGGCCCGGCAGTTTGGTCCCCCCGCGCGCAGTGCGACAAGAAGCAATATCGGGCGCACATGAAAGTGGTTCTGGAGCGGGAGCCGAATCTGCGGATTCTGCAGGCCGAGGTCGCGTCGCTGGTTTTGGATGGTGATCCGGTTCGTGCGCGGGGCGTTTTGCTGCGCGATGGCCGGACTGTGTTCTGCGAAGCGGTTGTGGTTACCACTGGGACGTTTCTGAACGGCCTCGCCCATGTTGGTGAGAAACAGTACAGTTGTGGGCGAAATGGCGAAGCTCCGTCTCAGCTATTGGGTGATCAGTTGCGGACACTTGGGTTGCAGTGGACGCGTCTTAAAACCGGAACGCCTCCGCGCTTGGACGCCCGGAGCATCGATTGGAGCCAGTTTGAACCCCAGGAGGGCGATGCGGAACCTACACCCTTCTCCTTTTTGACGGAAAAGATCGATCGGCCACAGATAAAATGTTATATAGCTTACACTACAGACGAAACAAGGCGGGTGTTACAGCAAAGCATCGCTCGATCGCCATTATATAGCGGGCAGATTGAAGGCGTAGGTCCACGGTATTGCCCCTCGATTGAGGACAAGATTGTCAAGTTCCCCGACCGGGCGCGACATCAGATCTTTCTGGAACCCGAGGGTTTGGACACCAATGAAGTGTATGTGAACGGCATGTCGACGAGCATGCCGATTGACGTGCAGTCGGCGATGATTGCGTCGATTCCCGGGCTCGAAAACGCCGAAATGATTCGACCGGGGTACGCGATTGAATATGATGCAATCGATCCCCGCGAATTGAATCATAGCTTGGAAGTAAAATCGATTCCGGGTCTGTTTTTGGCGGGTCAAATTAACGGAACCTCAGGGTATGAAGAAGCTGCCTGCCAGGGCCTCATTGCCGGTATAAACGCAGCCTGCCGGGTTGGAGCCAAGGATGCGGTAGTAATTGGGCGTACAGAGGGATACACGGGAATTTTAATTGATGACCTGATTAGTAAGGGGGCCGATGAACCGTATCGGATGTTCACCTCCCGTGCTGAGTTTCGACTTCACCTGCGCATCGACAACGCGGACGAAAGGCTGACGCCAATTGGACGGGCGGCAGGACTTGTGTCCGACCACCGATGGGGCGTGTATCTGAAGAAACAGGCGCAGAAGGAAGCTCTCCGTCATTTGTTTGCGGAGACGAGGGTGATTCCAGGCCGTTTTGCGGATGTGGAGCTTGCTGCGGAGGATCGGCCGACGATTTCGCAATGGTTGAAGCGTCCGGAGAGTCAGACCAGCCAAATTCGCCCGTGGGTGATTCAACAACTGGGAGAAGCTCCCGCGGGTGGCGTTTTGACCACTGTTGAGACCGAAACGAAGTATGAAGGTTACATTCAACAGCAGGGGCGGCAGATTGTGCGTTTGAAGGAATCGGAAGGGCGGCGAATTCCTCCGGAGTTCCAGTTTGCGGGAATTCCGGGACTATCGCGGGAGATCCAGGAAAAGCTGGAGCGAGTTCGTCCGGAGACATTGGGGCAAGCGGGGCGGATTCCGGGCGTCACTCCGGCGGCTATTGCGGTGCTAGATGTCTATCTGAGCGTTTTGCGCCAAAGAGCCTAGCTCCATTGCTCATTTGAAGACCCCTCGTGTTCCACGTGGAACATTCGTTCCGCAGTTGCCCTAATCGTGGCGCAACGATTGCATCTTGGAACTTAGGGACAACCTTATAAATCTCAATTCGGCAATACGAGCGCAGAGCTTACTTGTCCGCCGTTTGTCTGCCACTATTTCCAACCGCTTATCGATTTCCCTTTCTGGAGATAACAGTTGTGCGCGAACCGCCTGCTGCTAAACTTACTTTCTGTTTAGAAGAAGTTCAACTGCCGGATCTAGGCTGAAGAGCCGCTATCCAGGACCGCCACAAGTAACGCAAATCAAGCCTTCAGTACAATCAAAACCACTTTAGCCTCTCACAACAAGCAAGTCTAAATAGAGCAACCGCGTATGAGCTTGACTCAAAGCAATTACTACGGCAACAGCTCAAGTGGGGCGGGCCACCTGGCCGGCGCGGGACGAAGGCGCCAATACACCAGCAAGACGAAACACCGCGAGACCGTGCCCACCTGAGTGGAGCACATACCGAGCTTGAGCAATTCTAGCAACCTGCCATCGGACAAGACCTCAATCCGCGAGGAATTAACCAAAACACCGCATCGCTCCAACTGCGATACCCATAACCGATGAAGAACCGCGGCAACTCAGTGCCTTAATCGCTCCTTAGAACTGGACCAGATGACTTTAAGGCTACGATGCACACGACGGCCTGCATATCGGCATTAGCTCCATGTCGCTTTCAAACGATATCCCTGGGCCGCAGCCGAGTGTTCAGAGACTCCACAATACTCACCCTCCGGTCAATCAAACCTCCAACAGCCACGTTCCCCCAACTTTACGAGAGCCGCTTTGATCGACGCCGCTTCATATGCTATCCAACCGCTTCATCATCCGCTCCCGGTTCCGATTCGGCTACTCAGGAAGAATCCCGAATGCTAAAACATCTCACTCACCCACTTACCGAAATCATGTCACCATGCCTATGACATTTCCGTACACTATTTGCCGATAGCCGCCATCAGGATCCAGATCGCTCCCAAGCCCTGCGGGAACATTGCACCCACTCCGACGGTCAATGAACTCCAAATTCAAGCCCACCGACACTCGCGGGACGACCTGCATAAATCGCCTAGGCCAACTTGAACTGTAAGCACAATACTCCCCCGACGCCTATAAAGAGCAATGCGAATATGCCCTGGAACCTCGCCCCATCAACTCAAAAGGCTTTCTCTGACTTGCCTACACGGACGCCGAAGAACGGAATGAATCCAGATATCGAGTGCTGACGCGAAGCGTCTTCCGTGGATCAGCCGTTCGCCATAGAACGGCGGCCAGGAAAATGCCGGCGACAGAGTATGAGGCACCTATCGATATTCCAGTGTTCCACGTGGAACACTGGGGAAGGAGCCACAACCCTCAAGCCCGAACAAGAGCCGTCGCCCACAGGAAGCAGAGGAAACTTCAATGTTCCACGTGGAACCGAAACCACTCCCCGAAGTAGGGTACAATCCCAGCAATGGGCATCAACAATGGGTAAGACTATCGCCATCGCCAACCAAAAGGGTGGCGTAGGTAAAACCACCACAGCAATCAACTTGAGCGCCTCCCTGGCGTCCAATGATCTCAAGATTCTCCTGATCGACTCAGATCCACAGGGGAATGCGACCACGGGCCTGGGGGTGGACAAGTCCGTCGAGAGGCCAACAATTTACGAGGTTCTCTTCAGTGACGTTCCTGTATCAACCACGATCTTAAAAACCGACTTCGAAGGACTTGACATCGTGCCAGCCAATCGAAATCTCGTGGCGGCAAACCTGGAACTCGTTGATCTCCCGAACAGGGAAACCAGACTCAAAGCAAAGCTAGATGAAGTCCGGGAAAACTACGACTACATCCTTATAGATTGTCCGCCCGCGCTAGACCTCCTCACCCTTAACGCCTTGCTCGCAGCGGACTCTGTTCTGGTGCCGATTCAGTGTGAATTCTTTGCCTTAGAAGGCATCTCTCAGCTAATGGACACGGTCGAACGCATTAAAGAGTCCTTCTCCCATAATCTGAAAATTGAAGGAATCTTGCTCACAATGTACGACGACCGAACCAACCTCACCAAGCAAGTCGCGGACGATCTAAAAGAGTTCTTCCAAGGCCAAGTATTCAAGACTGTAATACCCCGAAGCATCCGCTTAGCAGAGGCGCCCAGTTATGGCCAGCCGATCCTTCAATACGACGTTCGATCAAAAGGATCAGAAAGTTACGTGAAGCTGGCAAAGGAGCTATTGGAAAATGAGCAAAAGTCCCGAACTTCAGCGCAAAGCCTTGGGTAAGGGACTGTCCGCGCTACTCCCCGCCAGGCATATTCAGAAGGCAGAATCATCACAAGCATTCGCCACAGCCACTGCACCAGAGAAACCAACCACAGGAATGCTGAACGTCAGCATTGATCTCATCGACCCAAATCCCTTGCAGCCGCGGTCCGTCTTTCAACCGGAACGGCTCGCCGAACTGGCCCAATCCATTCGCGCCAATGGCATCATCCAACCGCTTGTAGTCCAAAGGAACGGACTACGCTACATATTGGTAGCCGGTGAGCGCCGCTGGCGAGCCTCCCGCATGGCCGAACTCCAGGAAGTCCCGGTAGTCGTCCAGGAATACGCCGACGACCGCATCCTCGAGATCGCTCTTATCGAA
>JANYCV010000067.1 GCA_025360145.1 Acidobacteriaceae bacterium | reverse complement strand
GTAGTTTCGTAGCGCGGCGCCTTCATCCACTTCTCGATTAACGGCTTCGGCACATCAATATCGCGCCGCAACGCGTCCACCGAATGTCCCCGGAGAAACAGGCCATAGAACATCGCCGCTTCCCGTTGAGAAGCGAGGGGGTCGAAATCTTCCATTCCAGCGAGTTGAGGATTTCTCACAAGCCACCACTGCAAAATTGAAGTATAAACAGGGAAAGCGTTTCTAGCAAGTACTCGGCGGAATTGTTTTCGTATATTCCGCCGGGACGCGTTCGGCTGCGTACCCTTTGTGATTCCAATCCAGGAGACGGCGCTCCATTCGTTCCAGTTTCACCGCACGCCGCCAGACTGCGGTCCAGGCGGCTGGTGACGTCACGCGCATTATCACATAGAAGAAAAACATACCAGCGGTAGAGCATTCCGGCTGCCAGCTTCTGACCGGTGGCACAATTTCGCGTTATCATGTACTTCAAGGACGGAGCGCATTGCGTTCGATTCCTTGGAGGTTCACTATGAAACGTCTTATTCCCATCTCGGTTGCCATTCTGGGATTCTCCACGCTGGCGTTAGCCGAAAGCTGGACCGGAACCGTCGTCGATGTCATGTGTAAAGGCAAGGATCTGGCGGGGCATACCGCCAAATGCGCCGTGTCGTGTTCGAAAGGCGGCTATGGTCTGGTACTGTCCGACGGCAAGTTCGTAAAGTTCAACGAAACCGGAAACGCCAAAGCGCTGGCCGCCCTGAAGGCCACCGGCAAAGAGAAAGACCTGAAAGCGAAGGTTAGCGGAAGTTTGGACAACGACGTAATCAGCGTTGAGTCGATAGAAATTCAGTAGCGGATCGTTTCCGGATCGCGAGCCACGCCGGGAACAGGCCTGGGGTTTCGAGCCACGTCAGTATCCACAACAGCATCTCTTCCTTGGCTGCCTTTTCGTCAGCCGCCAATCCTGGCTTTTGGAGTGCCCATCGGGCATGGTCTTTCGCGGAGATGACTTCGGCCCGGATTCTTCGTCTACGTTCCGGCGCAGCCAGCTCATACTCCTCATGCAACGCGGACAGCGTTCGTTCAAGACAGGCAAACGTTTTCTGGCATACCCCTTCTACCAGGGGCGACATCGCCAGACCGGTGCCCCTCAACAGCTTTCGCAAGTAATTTTGAGACACTGGCGCCAAAGCCTCGGCGATGCGATTCCAAACCGCCTCGTCGATGAACTTGACGCCGTCTTCGTTCAAAAGGCCTTCCATCCGCTTTCGCTTCGATTCAGTGTTTGTAGCCATTCCGGTAAGCCTTCACAGCGACGTTGTGTTGCTCAAGACTGCTGGAAAAAGTATGTTTACCGGAACCGCCGGGCTTCGCCACGAAGTAGAGATAGTCGGTACTGGCCGGAGCAAGCGCCGCCTGTAATGCCGCCAGTCCCGGGTTCGCGATGGGCCCCGGCGGCAATCCGGCGTGTTTATACGTATTGTAGGGGTGGGTGCTATTTAGGTCCGACCGGTAGATAGTCCCGCGATAACGGTTCTCCAGCAACGCCGCGTAAATGGTGGTGGGGTCGCAGTCGAGCGTCATATTCCGGGCGAGCCGGTTCTCAAAAACCGACGCCACCATCGGGCGGTCCGCCGGAACGGGCGTTTCTTTTTCCACCAGGGACGCCAATGTCACAATGCGGTTCACCGCGGCGGCTGGCGAGCCCAACTCTTTCCAGGCGCGGCGAAAACGCCCAGTCATTTCCTTGCCCATCTGTTGCGGGCTGGTATGCCGCGTCACGCGGTACTTGGCCGGAAACAGGAATCCCTCCAGACTCGGCGCGTCAGGAGCCAGATCATGAATCAGCGACGGGTTGCCGGCGACTTTCAAAAACTCCGCGGCTTTCATCACGCCGAGTTGCTGCAGGGAGGCCGCAATATCAAACTGATTACTGCCCTCCGGCACGCTCAACTCGTAATAGAAAATATCGCCGCGGGCAATCCGGCGGAAGACTTCCATGGCAGAGGCGGGAGTGCTAAAGCGGTACTCTCCGGCCTGCAGGGTAGACCGCGCTTGCACCGCCCAGGCCGCCAGAAATACCCATTGGGACCGGATCACGCCGTAGTCTTCCAGCATGCGCGCAATGCCTCGCGTCGACGTTCCAGTTGGTATATCGACGAACGCTTCCTTATCGAACCCCGCGTAGGGCGCGCCGATGGAATAAAACAGGTAGCCAGCCCCGCCCGCCAGCACCAGCAGAAGCACCAGCAACAGACGCCTCATCATTCGGGCCATCGCTCTGCCTCGATGAACGGCGAGAGAGAATCCAAATAGCTCGCCAGAAGAATTACGGCGGACAGGCGGTCCACGGCGCGCGCGCGCTTCTCAATGCTGATGCCACTGTCGCGAAGCACGCGGCCCGCTTCTACGGAAGTCAGCCGTTCATCCCAATACACCAACGGCAACCCGGTCTTTTCCTTTAGCCTCTCGGCAAAATCCCTGGTGTATTCCGCCTGCCGGCCTTCGCGGCCGCTCATGTGAATTGGATTGCCCATTAGGATGAGGCCGGCATTCTTTTCGGTAATCAGGTTTCCAAGATGGGCCAAGTCTTCCCGCAGATTCGTCCGTTGTAGTGTATCCAGGCCCTGCGCGGTAATCCCGAGTTCGTCGCTAATTGCCAAGCCAATGCGGCGTTTCCCGAGGTCCAGTGCAAGAATGCGGCCATTGCGAAGCGTAGAATCGTCCAATATTCAGTATAAACATCCCATGATAGAGTAGCGATGAGAAGCTTTCAGGTTCCCCTTGCCGGTGTTCACTTCAGTTCCGCCAATCCATCGGCTGCAAAGCGCCAGCGTGTTTCTGCTCGCTCTTTCGGCCACGATTGGCTTGCTGTATTACGGCCGCGCCTTTTGCATCACGCTAGTAATCGCGTTGATGATTGCCTTCATCCTGGACCCTTTTGTCGCGTTTGTAATGCGCATTAAAATATCCCGTGGAGTAGCCAGTTTCGTAGTTTGTGCGGTTGCTCTCTCGCTATTCTATCTAGCGGGATTGGGCGCCTTTACCGAAATTGCAGCTCTTTCCACCGAACTACCCGCCTATAGCGAGCGAGCGAATGAACTGGTGGACAGCGTTGCGGATCGCCTGGATAAGATGGAGCAGAATGCATACAAGCTGCTGATCCCAAAACGCCTGCAGGAAAGGGATCGGATTGCGCAGGTGCAGGCGCAGGCGCAGCAGCAGAACGAGACTAAGAAGCGCCGCAGTAAGGTGCCGGAACCGGTGGCGCCACCGGTAATTCAGGAAGTACGAATCAAGCAGGACCGCACATCGCTGGTGAACTACCTGTATTCCTACATCAGTTCCTACTACAACGTGCTGCTGATGACATCTTTCGTGCCGTTCCTGGTTTACTTCATGCTCAGTTGGCGCGATCACGTGCGCCGCAGTTTTCTCACGCTGTTTGAAGGCACGAACCGGGTGATTGCGGGCAAAATCTGGCAGGGCATTGCGGATATAGCGCGTGCCTACGTGTTCGGAAATTTTCTATTGGGAATCCTGCTCTCGATCGCGAGTTGTCTCGCGTTCTATATGTGGCACCTTCCCTACTGGATGTTGGTAGGGCCAATCAGCGCCTTTCTCAGCCTGGTGCCGTATCTGGGCCTTCCGCTCGCTGTGGCGCCGCCGCTGCTGGCTGCCCTCGCGATCTACTCTAATCCCAGCCCATATCTATTTATCGCCGCTATCGTGGCTTTCTTTCACTTGATGGCGTTGAACCTCCTCTATCCGAAGATCGTCGGCGCGCGGGTTCACCTGAACCCGCTAGCGGTCACCATCGCCCTGATGTTCTGGGGAACCATTTGGGGCGGCGTCGGGCTGGTGTTGGCAATCCCGATGACCGCCGCCATGAAGGCCGTGCTCGACAACATCGAACATCTGCAGCCGTACGGACGGATGCTGGGCGATTAGTCCCCAGGCGAGATCGTACCCATCCGGCCGCTTCGATAATCTTCAAAAGCCTGTTGGAGTTCCTCGCGAGTATTCATCACGAACGGGCCGTAGCGTGCCACAGGTTCTTCCAGCGGTTTACCAGCCAGCAACAGCAGGTTCAACGTTTCGCCGCTGCCCGCGGGATTGGAAAGCAGCACCGAATCTCCGCCATTCGCAAAAACAATTACCTTGCGCGCTTTCGCCGTGCCGGTCTTCGCATCGAAAATCCCCTCGCCGCCAATCAGGTACGCAATCGCCGTATAACCGGCCGGGATGGGCTGCACGTGTTCGCCGCCGGGCTGGATAGTGAAGTGCATGTATACGATTGGGTTCTCACTCTGGATAGGCCCTCGCACCCCGAGCGCTTCACCGGAAATCACCTTCACTTCCACGTCCCCTGCCGCATTCCGCGCCACCGGAATGCGCGACGACGCCAGTTCCTGATAGTGCGGAGGGATCATTTTCTGGCTCCGCGGCAGGTTTATCCAAAGCTGGAATCCGTGAAGCCGTCCGCCATCGCGAATCATGTTGGATCCCGGCATTTCCGAATGCACCAGGCCGGAGCCCGCGGTCATCCACTGCACGTCGCCCGGACGCAGAACGCCATGATTGCCGCTGGAATCGCGGTGCTCCATCTCTCCTTCCAGCAAATAGGTAACGGTCTCAAATCCTCGATGCGGATGGTCCGGGAAACCTTTCCGTTCCCCCGGCTGAATCTCAAGCGGTCCCATTTCGTCGAGCAGCAGAAATGGATCGATCTCAGAGACGCTGCTGCCGGGAAACGCCCGGTGAATCACCATCCCGTCGCCCTCGGTGGCCCGTATGCTGGGCAGAATCTGTCGAATCGTTTTCGTGTTTGTCATTCCATTACCTCGATGTCAAGACTATTGATGTTAAGATATCTCAAAAGGATTCAAATGGCAAAAACATCGGGCATTCATCTCTGGCTGGTGCTATGGAAAGCATACAGCACGCTGCGCCGGCACGCGGACCAGAGCATCGCTTCGCTCAAGCTGAACTGGTCGGATTTCGCGGTCCTGGAAGTCCTGCTGCACAAGGGGCCTCTGCCGGTGAATACCATCGGTCCGAAGGTGATGCTCACCAGCGGGTCCATCAGCGTGGCCGTCGATCGGCTGGTCCGTCGGGGATTCGTCAGCCGTCAGAACGATGCGGCGGACCGGCGCGCCCGCGTGGTCCACCTTACGGCGAAGGGTAAAACGCTGATTGACTGCGCGTTCGCCCAGCACGCCGCGGCGATGGAGCAGGCCACGAAAGGCCTATCGAAGCCGGAGCGAATCAAAGCCATCGCCCTGCTGAAGAAACTGGGCCAAT
>JANYCV010000026.1 GCA_025360145.1 Acidobacteriaceae bacterium | reverse complement strand
GCGGACTCAACTCTCCCGAATCCAGACCGAGCCGCGCGACTTTCTCCGGCGTTATTTTCTTCAGCGCGCCCTCCGCCGTTCACTATCGCGAATCTCTGCCGGCGGCAGACGGTGGGGCGGTTCCCCTGAACCGCGCCGGACGCCTTCGTCCGGCTTCCGCGGCGGACTCAACTCTCCCGAATCCAGACCGAGCCGCGCAACTTCCCCCGGCGTCATTTCCTTCAGCGCGCCCCGCAAATCGATCACGCCTTCGCCCGGCCCCGCAGCAACCTCAGCTCTCCCGAATCCCAGCCTTCCCCAGCACGGCCCGAGCCGAATCCAGGCCGAGCCGTGCGCCTTCCTCCGGAGTCATTTCCTTCAGATGCCGGCCGAACACTTCTACGCTCAGGGCGTCTTCGTATCCTATCGTCTGTAATGCCTTCAACGCGCCTAGCAAATCGATCATGCCTTCGCCCGGCATCAGCCGTTCATTATCGCGAATCTCTTCCGGAGGCAGCTTGGGCGAGTCGTTGAAGTGAACATGCACAATCCGTTCCTTCCCGGCCTTCACAATCTCCGCCGTAGTGCCGCCCGCATGGTGCCAATGCCAGACGTCCAACAGCAGCCCGACGTTCGGCCCGCATTCCTTGGCAAATTCCAGCATGTCTCCCATGCGCCAAATAAACTCGTGGGGGAACCTTGTGCGTATATGCAACGGACCTAGAAACTCCAGGGCAAGCCGCGAGTGCGAACGAGCCAGAATGTTGGCGCACTCAGTAAACCGCTTCTTGTAAATCCGCCGCAGTTCGTCTTTCGGAACTTCGCTCGACGACATGATCCAAGTCATCATCCGCGGACAACCAATAGCCGCGGCAAACGGCGCAGCCTCTTCCAGTTTCGGCAGCGACGCGCGAAACTCCGCTTCGTCCTTCCGGAACTCCGCCGGAAAATTGATGACGGCTGGCCGCACCTTCGCGCTATCCAGCAGACTTCGCGTCGCCGCCAAGCCGCTCTCCATCGCCTGATCCAGCGCAACGTCCACGCCCAGGTAGCCCACCCGGCCCGCCAGCCGCGCGAACTCCGGCCAAGGCACCCTGCCGGCCACCAAGGTGCTGTTCAGCGAAAAGTACATAGCTTCATTACATCGCATTCCCCACGGACTCACACAATGCGATAGATTCTAGAATTATGTCCACAACCCGCCGCCAGTTCCTGGCTACTACCGCCGCAGCCTCCCTGCTCCACACCGCCACTGCTGCTGTCTCCCGCTATCGAGTCGGCATCACCACCAATACAATCGGCGGTTGGGAGAAAGACCCGTTCCTCGGTTTCCGGGAAGCTCGCGAGGTAGGCTACCGGAACGTAGAATCGTTCATATCCTACTTTCCCGAATACTACCCCGGCAAACCAAAGGAACTCAAAAAACGCATGGATGAAATCGGCGTAGGGGCAGTGACGTTCTCCAACGGCGGCGCTCCCACCGAGATGCACTTCGAAGATCCGTCAAAACGCGAAAGGATCATCGCCGATCATCTCCGCCTAGTCCGCTACATCAAAACCTTCGGCTGCGATCACCTAAAAATCAATACAGGCCCGCGCCGCCAGGACGGAACCACTGCCGCCGATCTGAAAACGATGGCCGCCACACTCAATGAACTCGGCAAGCGCATCCGCTTGGAGGAAGGCATCAAGTTTGGAGTCCACGCCCACATGTGGAGTCAATTTGAGAATCGCCGCGAGATCGACTATGTGATGGACCACACCGACCCGTCCAATGTCTACTTCATTCTGGATACCGGCCACATCAACCTTGCCGGTATCGATCCGGTGGAGTTGGCAAAGAAACTCGGAAACCGCGTCATCGAGTTTCACCTCAAAGACACAAAGTCCGAACATCGCGGCGGCGCTAAGCAGCGAATCGACCGGCCCGACATGAAGAAGGAACCGCCGTTCTTCCCGCTCGGCAAAGGCGGTGTGGACTTCCCCGCGCTCAAGGCTCACCTTGACAAAACGTCCTGGCGCGGATGGCTGACGGTGGAACTCGACTCCTCGCCCGCCATCACCCCCCCGGAGAGCGCCCGCATCAGCAAAG
>JANYCV010000621.1 GCA_025360145.1 Acidobacteriaceae bacterium | reverse complement strand
CGCGGCATTTCCACAGCTCCGGCGACGAGGGCGAAGGGGAAAGGGGGAAACCAAAAGCAGGTTGCCCGCATTCCCACCGCCCCAAACCATCTCTGAAAGGTAAACGTCCGCGGGCGGACGCTTCGCTTCGCCCTAAGTGGCAAAAAGTGATTGTCGTTGGCCGGGAGAAATAATTGTCGTCGAGGAGAAGAAATAGTTGACGCTGGACATAAGGCAGAATAGCATCAAAATGTTTGTTAAGTGACGAATATTGCCTCTAGCTGAGCCTTCAACTTCGTTGAAACCATGTTCAGTAAAACAGCGCGCTGCAAGTTACGCGGTACCCGCGTCGCCAGCAAACAGGAACTGATGAATCGCAGCTATCTCTACTTCACGCAGAGGTCAATACGGACCCACTGATCTCTCGCTGGAAATACAAAATGGACGGAGGTCAACGTTGGCTAACTTTCAACGGAACGATTCGTCTACGTACTATTGCTTGTCGGCTTTGCTCCGTCGGTCGGCAATCACCGCCTGGACGTGCTCCACATGCTGATTCAAATCCGGGACTTCATTCACATCGGTGATGGGGATACTCATCGTATGGAAAAAACTCTCCAAGCCGTTTTGGCTTCCGGGCGCGAGCATGCCGAATATGCGTCCCGCCCGCCTCCCTGTATTTGCGAAGGCGTGCTCTATGTCGGGAGGAACACAAATAAACGCGCCAGCTCCGCACGAAACCCCTTCACTCATGTCCCCAATCCAGAAGTCGAATTGTCCCTCGACGATGTAAAACATTTCAGCCTCAGGATGATGATGTCGCTCGACATTTGAACCTGGCGGAAGCTGCGTCTCGATGAAAGCAAAATGGCCATCTGTCTTCGAAGACGGCGCCTTGAAGGTCATCAATCCGATTTTGAAGAGCCGCTTTTCACCTTCAAATGGCTGAAGAACTATCGATTCCCACGACATAACTCCATTGGATCACACCAGATGAGCGTGTGCCCGGCTCCCGGACAAGCAGGAGCCAACTTACTGGACTCCGGGCCCAGATCGCCGGAAGGCGGCAACTTTGACCCCAGCGGGTTGCCCCCGCGGAGGAATTTCGCCCTGTGCTCAAAAGCGACTACGCACGCCGTAACGCAATAAGATCAACAGCGATAACCAGCAAGCGGCTAGACCGCTAGACCACCGCTAGAGCCACCTAGAGCCTGTTACGGCTGGCATCTTTACTGCGTTGGTTCGCGGCAATCCTGACCGGTGAGGACCACCGCCATCGCCGTTCTTGACTTTCTTTCATTTTTCGACCATCGCCGCCCGGTTCCGCCTCCGCCTTTGGGATTTGCGTCGAAACCCGGCGGTAGTATGATCACGCCAGGAGTATGAAATGGCCGATGTCGATGGTATGAGCGTCACCCTACCCAATGACCTTGTACGAGATATCGACCGGCTGGATAACAACCGCAGCAAGTTCATCGCGGAGGCCGTTCGCAACGAACTGGATCGCCGCCGTCGCGGGGAGCTTCGACGGTCACTGCATAATCCCCACCCCGAAAGCACTGAACTCGCAGGGCAGGGAATCGAGGAATGGACGCGCGGCTTGCCAGTGGAAGATACGGAGGCACTCGTCAACAGCAACGCTGGAACGCCGGTTCGGTGGGTTTCCGGTGAGGGCTGGGTGGAGGGGCACGAGTGAAGTTCGGCCGCGGCTCAGTTATCGTGGCGGAACTCGACCCCACCTTGGGTTGCGAACAACACGGTGTGATGCCCTGGGTCGTGGTGAGCGATCCGGAAGTGATCTGCGACCAGCGCTTTCCGCTCGTGTGCGTAGTGCCGGTAACCGGGACTACGGGGGAGGGGCTGCTCCTACCCGCCCGTTGCGCCTGGCCAGAGCGGCCTCGCCAAGAGGTCCTTCGCACTGATTGACCATCTGCGATCAATCGACAAGCGGCGGGTCCGGCGCGTATTGGGTGAGCTTACCCGGGAAGAGATGGCCGCCATTAATGAGGGACTGGCAGCCTTCCTGGGCCTTGGCGATTGGCTCAAGCCGGGCGCGCCAGGTTCAGGGATGACCGGCAGTTGAGAAGCCCGTACTTTGCAGCGTACTGCCTGGTCTGCCATGGCGAACGCGCGAAACATCGGGCAGGTGGGGACTCGCGGAAACGGTTATGCCATCGACAAACTGCGAGGAAATGATTGCACTGAAATAGTTTTGGCTCGGCATCTGTTGGATGCATTTAGAACTTGCTGGGTATGTGCTTGACTTAAGTGGGTACGGTCTGGCAGCGTTTCGCGTGGTTGGCGCATTGGGGCTTTCGTTTCGCTTCCAGCAGCGTGACGAGGGCGTCCCGCGCCGGCCAGGGGGCCCGCCCCACCTCGGCTGCTGCCGTAGTAATTAGCTGAGTGATGCACATACCCAGTGAAAACTTTTTCCGCCTAAGATATCGTCCTTTCGAACCAACACAACTCCCTTCTTCACAAGGGCATCCGGACACAAACCTCATATCCATCCAAGCCGGGTCCATCTCGCACAAAGCGCGAAATCGCTCGATTGAAGACGTTCGGCGTTTCCCGGTAGGTTTGAGTTGTCCGGGCATCTGGGATAATTACCAGCTTGAAACCCTTGAGCCATAGCCTATCTGGCCGCCGCCAAAAACTCTTCCACGGTCAAGCCAGCCTTTGCGATCAACGCTCGCAGTGTCCCACGAGCGACCTCCGCGTGATCAGGAACCGAAAGGGTTGCGGAAGCGCCTGCTTCGTCAATACGATATGACTACCACGTTGCCGCGCGACCTCCCAACCCAGGCGTTCAAACGCATGACCAATTTCGCGCGGACCAAGCAGCGGAAGAGACGGCATCAGACAACAACTTTGACCTCGCGCCTGGTCACGGTTGCTGGCATGCCGAGTTCGGCCCGGACAGCCAAGCATCCGCGAATTGCATCGGCGATGTTCGACTCTGCCTCGTCCTCTGTTTGCCCTTGACTGACGCAGCCTGGAATCGAGGGGCACTCGGCAATGTACACGCCGTCTTCGTCCTGGTAAATGCTGACAGTGAACTTCATACCGCTTCCTATCTTAGCCAACTTGACCCGGCATTCCTTCATCCCCAGTACCGGAGCGCACAAAATCATACCCCTCGGAGGACGCCAACGGATTCTGAATCGCCCACGCTTGCGCCCGAAGTTGACGGAAGAAGAAGCCTACCTGTGCCCCTGCTTCTTTCTCGTTGAGAAAGAGGACGATCTCGACAAGCTGTGAGTTTCAAATCCGTTCGGGGCTCGGGCTGCAAGTCCAGTGCGCGAAGGGCGGATTTCGTGGCTCCTCAGTCTGGAGACGTTTCAAACTCTTGCGGCGTAAAATGAACTCCTCGCGAACCGGAGCATCGCCTTCTAGGCGTCTGTCGGAGATAGAATTTCTCGAACGTAGAATTACTAACTTACAAACATTGCATGGTCTGTAAGTTGTTAAATCTTGGTAGAAAACAGTTTCATTCCGACAGACTCATCGGACAGTAACATCCGAGTACAATCGGTTGCCCTCTCCAGACTGGGCACTCAGGCAGGATGCAATTCGAACGACTCATCGGTCGGATCTGGCTCAAAACGGAGCACATCCGCGCTCGGCTGTGCCTACGTTCGGCGGCTTGCTGGTGCATTGTAAAGTTGAGTGATGAACCGGACACTCCAGTTCGGTGACGTGCAAGTCGACGGCCCGTCCGTGGCGGAGGTGTGCCTCCGCTACTGTGTCAGGGAACTTTCACTGCTCGGGTCGGCAGTCCGCGACGAGATGCGTCCGGAGAGCGACATCGACATCATGGAGGAGTTCGAGCCGGGGGTACGCATCGGCTTGATCAAGTTCGAGTCGGTCGTTGACGAGTTGGATTCGCTCACAGGGCGCAAAGTCGATCTCGTTACCAAGAACGGATTGAAACCCTGGGTGCGTCCTACGGTCCTTAAAGATGCCCGCGTCATCTATGCGGCATGAGCCGTCGTTCCTGAAAGACATCCTTTCTGCCTGCCGCAAGATCGAGTCGATCGTCGCCGCAACCTCGGAAGATTTATTCCTCAGAGACGAGCTGTTGCCTGCGGCCGTCCTTCATCAGCTGACGGTGATCGGCGAGGCGATCACCCGCCTGTCTCTGGAGAACAAATTCACCGTGCTGTTGGCTGGGATGCCAGCGGCACCATGCCATAGAAATGTGCCATTACTTTATGCCATAGTAGAGACTGGAGCAAGACATGAAGAACTTCCACCTTCCGCTGCCGGAGCACACCTACGTCCAACTCAGGGCAGAGGCTGAACGAACGCA
>JANYCV010000613.1 GCA_025360145.1 Acidobacteriaceae bacterium | reverse complement strand
ATCCCGATTTTGCTGGGTGCCGTCGTAATGGCTTTGGCTCCTGTTGCAGCCGTGGCTGAGCGGGGAGAGGGCAGGGGGAGAGGCGGATCTTCTGGTGGCGGCGGTGGCGGACATCCCTCCGGCCGCTCGAATTCAGGTGGCGGTGGCGGTGGCCGAGCCTACGGTGGTGGTTCCGGCGGCAATCGAAGCTATTCCGGCGGTGGACAAAGCCATTTGGGCGGAGGCCAGAACTACTCCGGAGGTGGGCGTGGTTACTCCGGCGGTGGACGCAGTTACTCCAGAGATGGACACGGTTACTCCGGCGGTGGAAGCGGATATTACGGCGGAGACCGGAGCTACTATAGCGGTGGCCGGAGCTACTACAGCGGAGGACGCGGATACTCGGGCGGGTACTATGCCGGAAGGGGCAACTACAACAATGGCCGCTTCTACGCCGGCAGAGGCTATTATTACGGCGGAAGCTTTTGGGCCCGGCCTTACTATGGCTTCGGAATCGGCATTCCGTTCGGCTGGGGTTATTATTCCGATGCGGGTTGCGGATACTACGACGGATGGGGTTACTGGCAATCTGCGCCGTGCTATCCCGATCTGTACGACGACTATTGACATTGAATGCCTAGAATGTGGCGATTGGATTGATCGGCGAGCCTGTCCCGCGGGGCACTGCCAGCGGGGACGCGGTCAACTGGAACTCCCATCGCTTGCGGCTGGCCGCAGCCGCGCTGAGGGCTTCCAGATCGCAGTTGTCGAACATCGGAGTGCCCATGGCGATGAGCAGGAGTTGGTGCATCGGGAACGGGATGCCCGCCACCGGTGAAGGCATGAGTTCGCCATGCGTGTCGCTGCCGACGATGGCCACATCCCGCTGGTGGAACCATCGCGCACACGTGACATGCATTCCGGCGGCGGCTTCCTCCGTGTTCCATTGCCCCTTTTCCGCGCGCCTTGCCCAGCGTCCCGTGCGGATGAAGACGATGTCGCCGGAGCCGACTTTGATGCCGGCCTTTTTCTCCCAGGCATCAAGGTCGGCCGGATAGACGGGAGTGGAGAGTTCCAGATACTTCACGCCTTTCAGCCTCGGGATGTCCATCAGGATACCGCGGGAAACGAACCCATTCTTGAAAGCCGTGACGGCCAGTTGCTGCGCTCCGCTTTTGTTGATCTCCGTTTGCGAGTAGCCGTTGTACACCTTGCCGCCGTAGAACATGTGCGAGAGCGAATCGAGGTGGGTAAGCACCAAGCCGTGGTAATCGATTGTGTAGGTGTCCATGGCGAACATGGGCTTGGCGTCCGTCCCGGTTGAGGTCATCTGGTGGCCGAAGGGTTTGGAGTTCTCCACCGATTTTACGGTGTCGGCATCGCTGGAGAGAGAAACCGAATAGCCTTCTTTTACTAGTGCGGCGGCGATTTTGCGCTTGGCCGGCGTGATCAGATTGACTGTTCCCATTTGATCGGCTTTGCCCCATCGCCCCCAGTTCGATAGCTCCTTCATCAAGGCATCCACGGTAGCCTTGTCTACCCGTTCGACGGGTTGGGCAAGTGCGGCGATTGCTCCGGCGACTAAGACTGGGAGGAGTTTTGGGAAGTTCATGGTGTTGTTTTCGTGAAGTTGACGGGGCCGGTCCAGTCAACGCCCCATTTTTTGGGCGAGTCGTGCACAGCCCATACCGTTCCCGTCAAGTGCCCTTGCTTGAGTTCGAGATACCAGCGCAAATGTTCTCCGCCTTCGAATTCAATGTCGCCGAGCAGCGTGAACTTTTCGCCTTCCTGAATTACCTTCAGAGGGATACCGCCGCCACGGCGTCCCACCAGCAGGCCGGTCATTTCTCTACCTGCTCCTTTGATCTCGATGGTCTGAAGCATGCTTCGCTTCACACCGCTGGCATCAATGGTGTCGGCTGTACCAGTCCAACGGCCGCTGATGTCTTGGGCGGCCAGTGGAAGCGCCAGGAGGAAAAAAGTGGTGGTCAGTATTTTCATTGGGTCACTGGGCTTGCCTTTGCTATCGGGACACGGCGGCGCTTGAGCCATGCTCCGAGGTCGTCGAAAACCGAATAGGCTGCCGGCGTCACAATCAGCGTGGGCAGCAGCGACAGGCTTTGGCCGCCAATGACGACGATTGCCATGGAGCGGCGCTCTTCCGCACCTGGGCCTACGCCGAGGGCTAGCGGCAGCATCCCTGCAACCAGGAGGAGGGAAAAAGTGGTGATCCATATTTTCATTGGGTCACGGGGCTTGCCTTTGCTATCGGGACACGGCGGCGCTTGAGCCATGCTCCGAGGTCGTCGAAAACCGAATAGGCTGCCGGCGTCACAATCAGCGTGGGCAGCAGCGACAGGCTTTGGCCGCC
>JANYCV010000596.1 GCA_025360145.1 Acidobacteriaceae bacterium | reverse complement strand
GTCGTGAACGGGCTGCTCGGCATGGTGGACTTACTGGAAGACAGGGATGCGTATCCTTCCGATCTTTCTACCGGATACCGCCGCGCGGTCGCCATTGCCAGAGCACTGGCGGCACAGCCGGAGTGTATCCTGTACGACGAACCCACCACCATGGTGGATCCCATCATGTCGAACCACCTGGGGGAGCTGATGCTGCGGCTGAAACGGCAACTCAAGCTGACTTCGGTGGTGGTTACGCATGACTTGGAGCTGATGCGGAAGGTGGCCGACCGTGTGGTGTTTCTCTACCAGGGACAGGTGATTTTCTTCGGGTCTACGGCAGAGTTAGAGGAGTCGAAACACCCTCACATTCAGGAGTTTCTTGCGATGGATCGTCTGGAAATGAACGAATTGGCGATGACCGAGTAGCCCGGCGCAACGGCAACTATTTCAACGGATTGGCCGACTTGAACCAGTCCTTCAACTTCTGGGCCCTGCTGGGCCCTGGATCTGCCGGTGGGGGCGGAACCGGGATCGCGCCGGTCTTTGGGGCTTCCGCATTGGGTTCCCACAGCGTCTTCCGGGCCAGCCGCACCCGGTTCACCTCCAACACGAAGTTGTACAGGTAGCGTTTCCCGTCGTCGTTTTCGAGAATCAGGGAGAACGAAGGCGATTCGCCATCCTTTGCCTCCACCGGGTAGTATCCTGTCACTTTGCGCATGATGTAGGCAGTTTCGTAGCGGTGCCGGCGCAGGGACCAAATGAACACCCGGAAACTATCGAATTCGTAGGGCTGGCCGTTTGCGGTAATGGTGGTCCAGAGCCAGTGTTTTTTCTCGACGCCCTCATCCAGAACTTTTCCCAACGGAAAATAAGACGTGATCCGGTGGCCCTCGGCGTACTGCGCAACCTCGTCCGGAATTGTCATATTCAACATCCTCGACAGCACCCAACCCGCTTTTGCGTCCTTGGTGCGAACCAAAGACCAATCTTCCAGTTGCACGGGAATCACCGGCTTCTCCGGCGTTGGGGTGGCCTCGGGCTTCGGTTTGTCTTCCTCCGTCGCAGCTACATGATGGGATTTCGACAACTCCAGCCAGTTCGCGGGCAACTTCGGAGCGGGGCCTGGCGGGGGAGGCGGGAGCGCGGGTTCCTTCTTCTCCTTGCCGGATTTCTTGCGCTTGGGAATGCTGGCAGGTTTGGGCGTGGCCGCGCGCGTTGCGGCGGGGGGCGCAAGGCGCGGCGCCAGGCGATGCCCCACTACGTCAACCGCGGAACCTTCCGCGATCTGGTAAAAGCTGGGTGACTGCCGGTTCGGCTCCGCATGCATGTTCAACGTTGCGAAAACCGTTGCGGATCCCTGCGAGGGAAGCGCGGCCGAACGGGTCGAAAAATCCTGCAGCTCCTTTATCTGTTCCGGCGTCATCAATTGGCGCGTATCGGTCCAGCCCTCAGTGCCTTTTCCGGTGCGAACCTTCACAAAACGCCGCCGGGTTTGCAGAATCTCGACGCGGTCTCCGTGTTTCAGCGTGGCGACGATTTTTGAAGATGGGGAGACTTCTGCCCGCAGGTTGAGAGCGATGGGGCCGGCGAATGCCTCGCCAATCGATGGCGCGCGCTTCGGCTCGTCTTTGCAGGCTGTTGAACAGCAGCAAAAGCCAATCAGTAGAAGCAGGGGAATAAAATGGAGGACACGGTGCTGCATCAAAGCAAAACTAACTCTAGATATCAGTCTAGCAAGGCTTTCCAATTATGCCCGGTGAAATCAGGGACGCGGCTTTGAGGAAGCCAGTGGAATGTCCAAGAAATAGATGGACAGTCCGAGTTGCGGCTACCCGCCCACAGCCGGGCACGCGCCGGGTCAGCGAATCGAAGAATGCGCGTTCCCCGGTGTTGATCCGGTACACCATTCCTTATGCGCCGCCTATGATTAGCCGACGATCAACGTGGATTCCAGCTAAAAACCAAGGGAGATCCCCCGGCTTTGCCGGGGAGGCAGCAGAAGTTTGACGGCTCCGGGAGTTTGGTTTTGGCACCGTATCGTCCTCCGTCGAGCGATTGCCGCCAGCCGCAAGCGATAGAGGGCCGCAGTTACGTTCAGACGCTGTTGCGGAGCGGGTTGTTGCTTTTGTGCGATTGCGATCAGGCCCCTTTGAGAGGCCGGCAATCGTAAAGCCTCCGGCTCTGCCGGAGGATAATTACTTCGTAGACGTTACGCTAGGATACCTTCGCCAGCGGTTGAACCTCGGCAGCTACCGCGCCGGCATAGGCATCTTCGGCAACATCCAACTCGTAATTTGATTGCAGGTTCATCCACAACTGCGCGGATGTTCCGAAGAATCGGGCAAGGCGCAGGGCGGTTTCCGCGGTGATGGCGCGCTTCCCGTTCAGGATCATCGTTAGACGATTCGCTGGAATTCTCATGGCAAGCGAGGCTTGGTGCGAACTAATACAGGCAGCCTTCAGTTCGTCTCTCAGGAGTTCGCCGGGATGGATCGGTGGAAGTTTTTTTGGCATTGCTTTCTCCGTTAGTGGTAGTCCGTAATTTCAACTTCACTGGCGTCTCCGTCGGACCATGTGAAGCAAATCCGGTATTGATCGTTGATTCGAATGCTGTATTGCCCCTTGCGGTCGCCCAATAATTTTTCGAGTCTGAGACTTGGCATGGAAAGATCACCTAAATTTGTCACTCCATCGAGAAGGGTGAGTTTCTTTCGAGCGGCGTGAGCAATAACGCCGAACTTCTTGCTGGGGAGCCGGTTCAGGAGCTTCCCGGTTTCCTTGTCCCTGCAAGATCTGATCACGTCTCTAGTGTAGTACGTTAAGCGTACAACGTCTTGAATATAACATGACCAGTCTGGTGGAGGCCGTTCAGCAGCAAAAGCGAATCAGTAGAAGCATGGAATAAAATGGAGGTCACGGACTCGCAAGCCTTTCAAATTATGCCTGGTGAAGCAACACAATCGACAGACGTTGAATTTTATTGTCCCGCCTGCAATCGGCCGGTAACGAACCCGCTTCGGTGCGGAGACTGCACTGCGCTGATTTGCCGGGAATGCGGTTCGCCCCTGGAACGGGTGGACGAACTCGGCATCGGGTAAGTCAGGTACTGGCAGCGAGAAACCGGGTAGGCTCCGCGGGCTCCACGCGGACGGGCGGACAGTCATCGTCCAGCCGCCACAGTTCGCCTTTTCGATATGCCTGGCCGTTCAACTCGCCCGAGCCTTCCAGCACCATCCACATGCGCTCCCGGCCGGGTCCTCCGTCCAGCGCCTGGTTGTCTGAAACCAACACAAGGCCGACGCTGAAATGCGCGCATCGAATCGGAAGATTTACCTTACCGTCGTAAGGCTCCCAATGCGAAACAGCGAGCCCCTTGTCAAGGTGCAGTTCACGCGGCCGTCCATAATCGTAAAGCCGGTAAGTTACGTCGGAATTTTGCTGAATCTCGCACAGCGTCAACCCCGCGCCAATGGCATGAACCGTGCCGGCAGGGATGAAAAACGTATCTCCCGCCTGCGCCGGAACCCATTGCAGCAGATCTTCCACCCGGCGTTCCGCCAGTGCTGCTTCAAACTGTTCACGATTGATGCGATCCCGAAAGCCCATCGCCACCACCGCCCCGGGCTCGGCTTCCAGCACATGCCACATTTCGGTCTTTCCTCGGCAGTTTTCATGCTGCCGTGCAAAATCGTCGGACGGATGGACCTGCACGGAAAGGTTTGCCGAAGTGAAGATGAATTTCGCCAGCAGCGATGCGTCGCCGCCGCCGCGGAACCAAACCTCGCCGGTTCTGCGCTCCGGATCGGGGAACCACGGCGATAGCGTGGTGGTTCCCCAGATCCGTTCATGAAACGACGGCTCCACTCTGGTGAGCCCGCGCGCCATTACGCTTGGCCGGAGATGAACTTGTGCAACCGGTCGAGCCCGCGCGTCAACTCTTCCATCGAAGTGGCATAGGAGATCCGGACATGGTTATCGGTTCCGAACGCTTCTCCGGGGACCAATGCCACATGCGCCTTGTCCAACAGTTGCTCGGCAAATTGCATAGAGGTGTGGATGCCGTTCTTGCCCAACGCTACGCCGATGTTGGGATAGGCGTAGAAAGCGCCCTGCGGCACGTTGACGGTGACGCCTGGAATCTGCCGCAGCCGGCCGATCACAAAATCGCGGCGCTTGCGGAATTCGGCGAGCATGATGCCCACCGAATCCTGTGGGCCTTTAAGCGCCTCCACCGCGGCCTTCTGCGCAATGGACGTCGGGTTGGATGTGCTGTGGCTTTGCAGCTTATTGATGGCGGCCATCATCGGGGCGGGGCCCAGGCCGAAGCCGATGCGCCACCCTGTCATCGCGTAGGTCTTCGAAAGCGATCCGGCAACGATCACGGTTTCTTTCGCGCCCTTCGCCGATGCGATAGAGAACGGATCGCTGTCATAGAGGAAGCGGCAGTAGCATTCGTCGGTCATCAGCCAGATGCCGCGCTTGCTGGTGAGATCGTAGATCCGTTCAAACTCTTCGCGATCGAGCACGGCGCCGCTCGGATTCGACGGCGAGTTGATGATCAACATCTTTGTCTTCGCGGTAATATGCGGCTCAATCATGGCGGCCGTCAGTTTGAATCCGTTCTCTTCGGGCGTTTCGACAAAGACGCACTTGCCGCCGGTGTAGTTGACCACGTCTTTATAGGTGACCCAGTAGGGCACGGGGATGATCACCTCATCGCCTGGATCGAGCAGCACCTGCATCAGGTTGAAGATGACGTGCTTGCCGCCGACGGAAATCACGCACTCGGCAGGCGTGTAGCTGGTGCCGTAATCGGTGGCGTGCCGCTCGCAGACAGCTTGCTTCAACTCCTGTGTTCCGCCGGCCGGCGTGTACTTGGTGAAGTTGCCGTGGATGGCGCGAATGGCGGCCTGCTTGATATTATCGGGGGTCGGAAAGTCCGGCTCGCCGGCCCCGAGATCGACGACATCCACGCCTTCACGGCGCAGACGGTCGGCATCCGCGGCAACCTTCATAGTGGAGGATACGCTGATTAGCGCAATTCGCTCGGATAGATCAAGTGTTGCTTGCATTGCTTTGCTTTTCTCCAAAAATTCGATTTCTCAAACGAGTTTCTACTGCGGGGGGCACCAGGCCTGTGATGTTTCCACCCAGCCGGATGACCTCTTTCACCAGGTGCGAACTGATGAAGGAGTGCGCCTCGCCGGACATCAGGAATACGGTATCGATTTCCGGGCGCAACCGGCGATTCATCAGCGCCATTTGCAGTTCATGCTCGTAGTCGGAAATGGCGCGGATGCCGCGGAAGATCAGGGTGGCGTTCTTCTGCGAGGCGTAATCCACCAGCAATCCGTCGAAGAAATCCACTTCCACGTTGGGAATTCCCTTGACTACTTCCCGCAGCATTTCCATGCGCTCACTGACGCTGAACAGGGGCTGTTTTTTCTCATTGCGGAGAACCGATACCACGAGCTTGCCTACCAAACGTGCACCGCGTTCGATCAGATCGAGATGACCGTTCGTGATCGGGTCGAAAGAGCCGGGATAGATGGCAATCACACTGGTTGGCGTCGCGGCCACCGGCAAGGATCCTTCAGTGCTCAACAACTCTTGATTGTAGCAGGGGCGGGATTGCGGTGGAGTTGGCCCACGAAGCGGGGGGGGCCCAATCGAGCGTTGAAAGTTTTTGGGCGAAAAGTTTTGCTGAGAATCGAACTTCGTGGTGGCAGTGGGCAGATTGAAATCAGCGGATGTCGAAAAGGAACGCCAGTCCAAGTTCGATTCCTCCCATCGCCGTATCTGACATTTTGCCCATCTTCGGCTGTTCAAATCGGGTATGGTCTAAGACTCTGATGTGGTCGGTGAGGGCTACGCTATCACTCATGATCCGGGCACAAGCCAAGTCTTTTATCATGTGGCCGGCCGGGATAAGGATTCGGTGGGAGTTTGCCTTATGAATCTTAGTAGAAAGCGGAACGCCAACGACGTTAAATCCCAATTGATTAATAGCGTTCCTGGAGACAATGACGTAAGGACGATTCTTCTGCTGCTCCGACCCCGTATCATCAAGATCCTTAGCGAATACCCAGTATATCTCCCTGTGCTCAACCATCGAGCGCTTCTGCTTCCATATCCTTCATAGAAGAATCGAGCAATTCCTGATCTTCCTCATCCCATTGGTAAGGCTGGATGTATGGCTCTTGCTCGGGGACTCTTAGATTTAGTCCTTGTCTGCTATATCCATAAGCGTCTACGGCAGATCTAAGGCCATCGATAATTTCGGGCAAGACATCCAGTTGAATGGATTGGCCGCACCGAATTGCCGCGAGCAGGCAATCCAAGTGGAACTGCGTCCAGGCTGTGTGAAAGCTAAAATCACTAGCCACCTTCGCATCTTGGTCCTTGAGGTTTTCCGGAACCGGGCCTGATGACACGATCTTCGAAATGATCCGGCTTGTGCGCCTAAGCGTCCAAATCGTGAACATTGCCTGCTCTTTAGCAGCCAGTCCGAAGCGGGTTAAACCGTGGTCACGAAACTCAGCTTCAAGCTCGCAAAAAGATTCATTCAGCACGCGCTCAATCACATCCCCAGGAACCACGATTCGGGCTAATTTCGCGAGGGCGGTTACCGCATCGACGTATGGCCCAAACACTTCTTTCCTAACTGTATCGAACTCGTTTTTGGTTCGCGCGGCGATAGCCCGCAACAATAGTCCATCGACGAAGGAGCTTATCCCTCTGAAGATCGCTTCTGCTGAACCGGACAACTTTCCACTTGAGCGGCGCTGTGAAGGAAGCCCCACCAAGGCCAAGAGATCGTCCAAGCCGGTGGTTCCGAACCGCGCCAATGGAATAGCTTCATTCATAGTAGTAGCGCGTCCGTTTTCACCTCAAGTATACGACGCTGAAAGCGCGGAAAAGGTTCTTCGGATGTTATCGGCAGAACAATTGCAAAAGCTTATCACAGTTGTGGATCGCAAGAGCAGGGGCCTGTATCGCGCAATATCGCGCACCCACGAAGCCCCTATTGCAGTTGCACTAGACGGTTCGTTGACGCCGTAACCTGCTGCGGGCTCTTGATGGTCTGCGGTCCGCGCCAGAAATCGAAGTACGAAACCTGGTGTACGCAGGAAACGGTGCAGTAGGGCGCGCAGGACTTCTCCGTGATATATTCGCGGCGGATATCCTCCACCGTGTACTCATCCAAAGGCTTGCCCGGATAGCCGCGCTGTTGCGAGCAGTAATGTACCAGACCGTCCTCGCAGATGTAGAGGTAGCGTGCCCCGGCGCGGCACTTCCAGTCATGGGCCCGTCCGTATGCGATATCGTCCTGGAAATAGTTGATCTGCGCGTAGTTGCTCTTTTCCAGTTGCTTCATCGCCAGAAAAACTTCGCGCTCCCGATCGCCCAGGGGCTGCAGTTGCCCGTCACCGTCGTGAATGATGCCAACCGTCGAAGTGAAGCCCAGTTCCAGCGACCGTTTTCCCACCACTAGCGCATCTTCGGGATGGTGAATGCCGCCGCCGAGCACGGAGTTGATGTTGACGTGGAAGTCGGCGTGTTCCGCCAGCAGTTGCAGCTTCTTGTCCAGAACCTTGAGACTCTTTTTCGAAACCTCGTCCGGCATCACATTGTCGATGCTGATCTGCAAGTGGTCGAGTCCGGCGCGGTTCAAACGCTGGATGCGGTCGGCGGTCAGCAGATAACCGTTGGTGATCATCCCGGCGATCATCTTCCGCCTGCGAACGTGGGCCAGAATCTGATCGAGGTCCGGATGCAGCAGCGGTTCTCCGCCGCTCATCGTGATGATCGCGGTCCCAAGATCGGCCAGCCGGTCAATGCGCTGCTGGATGGTCTCTGTCGGAATCGGCTTCGAGAAGTCGTCGTATTCGTTGCAATAGGTGCAAGAAAGATTGCAGCGGCGAATGGGAATCATGTGTACGAGGATCGGGTGGTCCGTCGAGGCAGCGCCTTTCAGGATCATCTGAATTTCCCGTATCCGTCGCTGGGCGGCCTTAAGCCGGCGCCGGCTGAAAAAGGATTTATCCGCCATAGGGGTGCAATCTGACATTTAACCACAAATCAGATGCCATTGCCTCTTTCTTGCGTTGTATGGCCTGTTTTGAAACCTGAACGGAAAAATTACGGTTTCTTTGGATCTTTCGGCGCCGGCTTCGGGTCTACCTGATCGCCGAACGTAATCTTCGTCTCGCTCTTAAACTGCTTGTAGTCTTCGTACTTCACCGAAAGGCGAACGCGGGGCGAAGCGTCCTTAAAATGCAGCGTGCTGTTTGCGATCGTATATGTGGGAAACCAGTACTTCCCGTCCACCTGTTCGCGATATGTCTCGAACTTAGGGAACTGCTCGTCGCTCCCCTTCTTCAGCAGCCCGGTCGAGCGGCCGTACGACTTAACGATCATCAGATCCCGGTCGTCAAACCAGATCTGGCCCGTAAAGTACCGCTTGCCCTGCTCCATCGATTTCGGCTTCACCGCAAAAACGTAGCACGGGATTTCGTCGGCGCTCTGCCGTCCCAGGTAGCGAACGTGATAATTCGCAATATCCTTCGACGTAAGCACGAACGGCAGAACGTTTCGCAAGTCCTGTTCGTCCGCGGGAGACATCTGGATCAGGTGCAGCGTGGGCGCAGGAGCCCGCACGATCCGCTCCGTCCGTTTTCCGTCGTTCGTGAATACGATGTCGGAGGCAATCTCAAATCGCCCTCCCGGTGCTCCACCTTCGTCGAATTCCTGGATCTTAGCGGTCTGCCGGTAGGTGTAGTTCTCCCTGGCTTTGGCGAACGCCGATTCGTTGTCCGCGAAGGAACCGATGATTTTTTCGACTTCTCCGGCGGACGGGTCCGGTTTATCGGCAGCCTGCGCAATGCCGCTGGCCAGTGCCAGCAACGCGATGGATAGGATACGGCGATGCATTTGTCTCTCTAGGGATGGACGACTACCAGTCTATACCGGTTTCTCCAAATAATGCTTGGCGATCAAAACCCGCTGCATATTGCTGGTGCCTTCGTAGATGCGCCCGATTTTTGCGTCGCGATAGAGCTTCTCCACCGGATAGTCCTTGGTGAAGCCGACGCCGCCGAAGATCTCCACGGCGCGCGAGGCCACCGTCTCGGCAATCTGCGAGCTGAAGTACTTTGCCATCGCCGCCTCGGTCACGAACGGCAAGCCGGCATCGCGAAGCCGCGCGGCGTTGTATACCAGCAGCCGGGCAGCTTCCACGTCCACTGCCATTTGCGCGATCTCGAACTGCACGCCCTGATACTCCGCAATCGCTTTCCCGAACTGTTTGCGCTGCCGGGCGTAGGCCACGGCGTGGTCCAGCGCCCCGCGCGCCAGCCCCAGCATCTGGCCGCCGATGGCGATGCGGCCTTCGTTCAGCGTCTCAATCGCAATCTTGTAGCCCTTCCCCAACTCGCCGATGACGTTC
>JANYCV010000576.1 GCA_025360145.1 Acidobacteriaceae bacterium | reverse complement strand
CAACGTCCTCCGGGTCTTCACAGCCTGCTGGTGATCCGTCACGGGTACGTGGTTCTCGACAGCTACTTCTATCCGTTCGCGCCGGGCACGGTACACGATGCGGCTTCGGTTACCAAGAGCATCACGTCGGCGATTGTCGGGATCGCGGTTGATCAAGGCCTGGTCAAAACATCGCAGCTGGCATTTCCGAATTCAAAGGTCACGGTGGAGAATCTGTTGACCATGACGCCTGGTCTTGAGTGCGGATTCCGGCCGGGCGAGCAGGAACTGGCGGAGATGAAGCTCTCGGCGAATTGGGTGGACTACGCGGCGCATCTGCCGGTGAAGTACGATCCGGGCACGAAGTTCGGCTATTGCAGTCCGGGGTTTCACCTGCTGTCTTCCATCGTCTCCGCGGCTGCGCATTCGAGCGAACTGGAGTTTGGACGAAAGTACCTTTTTGAACCGCTTGGCATTCGAGACATCGTGTGGCCCAGCGATCCGCAAGGAATTACACATGGATGGGGCAACAGCCATTTCTATCCGCGCGATTTTGCCAAGATCGGCTATCTCTATCTGCACGGCGGCCAGTGGGAAGGTAAGCAGATCCTCTCCGCGGATTGGATCAAGCGGTCCATTTCGCACCACGCCGATGCGCGGCCGGGTGTCGGATATGGATATGGATGGTGGCTCTACAATGAGCAGCAGCCGCGGTCGTATGAAGCAAACGGGCGCGGCGGGCAGAAGATCATGGTGCTGCCCGAACAGGACATGATCGTCGTGATGACGGGTGGCGGTTATGACGCCGGCAAGATCACGCCGTTGATTTTCCAGTCCATCAAGTCAGACAAACCGCTTCCTAAAAACCCGGCTGCGTACGGGCAACTGCAATCGAAGTCAAAGGAGGCGGCGCTCGCCCCGAAACCGACACAGCCCGGCATAGTGGGCATCTCGTTCTTCGATCGAAACTACACGCTTGAACCTAACGCAATCCGGCTTGAAAAGATCATGCTCAGCCGGGGCGAGGTAAAGCTGACGCTCTTGGGAAACGAGTTGACCGTCCCTATCGGTCTGGATGGCGTTTATCGAACTTCTCCCAACGGGCCGTTGCAACTCCCGATCGGCGCCATGGGAGTTTGGATAACAGAGAATGACTTCCGCCTTGACCTCAATTTCATTGCCAACATCAACCACTACACGTTCGCTATGAAGTTCTGGGGACCATACATAGTGGAGATCACGGCCAACGAGGCCTCGGGCCTCGCGAAGAACCTCAAGATCAAGGGCATGTCACGTCATGTTAGCCGCGAATTCTAATGCGCGGATCAGGCTCACCGTGGAAGCAGTTCCCTTCCCGGCGATATCGAACGCGGTTCCATGGTCCACTGACGTTCGAATAATCGGCAGCCCCAGCGCGACGTTCACGCCACCTTCAAAGTCGAGCAACTTCAGCGGCACATGCCCCTGGTCGTGATACATGCAGACGATGGCATCGAACTTCTTCTTGCGCACGGCCATGTAGAACACCGTGTCCGGCGGGAAAGGGCCGTCCACGGGCATGCCCTGCGCCTGTGCCCATTCCACGGCCGGGCGGATCTCATCGATCTCTTCCCGGCCGAACAGCCCGTGCTCGCCGGCGTGAGGATTCAGGCCCGCCACGGCAATCCGGGGATTGGGCTTGAGTTTGCGTACCGCTTCGGTGGTCAGCCGGAGGATGGTGCAGATGCGCTCTTTCTTGGCGGCGTGAATGGCATTCTGCAACGACACGTGCGTGCTCACATGGGTAACAATCAGTTGTTCCGACACCAGCATGATGGTAACGTCGGAGACGCCGCATAGTGCGCCGATCAGTTCGGTGTGTCCGACAAACGCCGGATCGGACAACTGCGTCGCTTCCTTGTTCATCGGCAGCGTAACCATTGCCGCGATGGTGCCTGCGAGCGCAGCCGTGGTTGCGGCGACCACGTATTCGCGCGCTGCAAATCCAGACTTCTTGCTCAGCACGCCGGGCGTAACGTCTTTACGGGATAGAACGCCGTGATCGATGACGTTCATTCCGTCTGTGCCGAACTTCACGCCGTAACCAAGCCTCTCGTTGTAGAACTCCAGCGCCGCGATATCCCCGAAGACGACAAACGGGTGCTTGATCTCGCCCTGCTTATAGGCCTTCAGCAGAATCTCGGGTCCAACTCCGCTGGCATCGCCCATCGTAATGCCGTAGGTTTTATGGTTATCCATGCAGCTTCTTTTTGATCTGAGTCAAGATGTCTATTTCTCCAAATCCGCCGGCTTTCGTGATGAGATATATGTCGCGGCCGTCGATGGCCACTCTCGATATTGCCACTCCGGTCACCACTTCTCCCATGGGCCGGATTGGCGGGAACCCAACAGCTTCGAGCATCCCATACACCGTGTCGCCGCCGCAGACCAGCACCGCGTCGAAGCTCGCGCTCTTTAGAGCATCGCGAATTCCGCGGCCGTTCTCATCGGCTATCTCCATCGGTGATTGACCTGCTTGCGGAGTCCATTGCATCACGGTCCAATCTTCATTGCCCGCAAGGTGTTCTAGCTGACGTGCGGAAGCATCATGCAGGCTGCCGTTCAGGATGAGGCACGACCGGATCCGCGGGAGCGGGGGCTTCCCGCCGCGCTGGATTTCCATGCGTTGCGCAAGCTCTCCAGCGAGTGCGCCGGTCCCCGCGGCAAGGCTGGGCGGATCCGCTTGGAGAATGCGGCGGGCAGCCTCTGCCACATCTTCTTCCACGTCACAGAAGCTGCCGGCTGGAACGCGGCTATCGGTGATGGGATTGAGCGGGTCCCGCGCAAAGCTGGTCTGCTCCAGTAGAACGCCGTTCACGTACAATCGGCCGTCCGTCACGGTCCGTCCCATCGCGGGATAGCCCGCGGCATAGACAACGCGGGCACCGTAGAATCCGGCGAGCGCTTCGAGTTCGGCCGCGATGTTTCCGCGCAGGGTGGAGTCCGTCTTCTTGTAGATCAGCCTCACGCCTGGCTTATGAGCAAGCTGTAAGACCCGCGTGACTTGCGCTGCGGCCAACTCCGGGGCAAGATGCCGGGATTCCGTGTCGATCACTAAGACGGGCGCTGTGCATTCCAAGGAGGCGTCCGTTGTGATCACACTCGCGATCCCTTCGCCGGCGAATTTCGCCCCCACTTCCAATGCGCCGGTGAGGTCGTCGGCCAGCGCGAGCACCTGCGTCATCGCTTCAACGTGACGATACCGTCGCCGTAGGCGGCAAAGCCTGGGATGGAAACCGGAAGCTTGCCGGTGATGGGAATGTCGCCGTAGAGCGCCTTCACGGCCGCTGCTTCCGAGGGAGGCGCCACGCTATACGTCGTCAAATACGCGGCGACGCCGGGAAAGCTGCGCAACAAATACGGGCTACCCAGAGCAACCAGCACCAGCGGAGTTTTGGCGCTCAGCAGAGTTGTGACCAGGGAAGGGAAATTTCCGGCCATAGCCATTTTTCCTCTGTACTCGCTGGAGGACACGAACGCCGCCACTACGTTCGTGTCACAGTCCTGCATCTTCTGGACGGCCTGCTCCAATTCAATCGCCGGGGCGATGGGATCGAGTACAACGTAGCGGGTGTCTTTGGATCGCTTCAACAATTCGTCTTGCAGACGCCGCCCCTGCTGGCTGCCGCGGCTCTCGGTCAGAATAAACCAGCAAGCCTTCTCCGGATTCTTCAATGGCACGATTGAGTCGTCGTTCTTCACCAGCGTCACCGCGCGGTCCGCGGTTTCCTGCGCCTTGTCGGTGGCCTCGGGGGATTCGATAACGTCGCTGATCTCCTCGACGTTCACGAACCGGGTGCGATCGAGTCCGACGCGAGCTTTCGCAGCCAGCACTTTCGCCGTACTCTGTTCAATGCGCTTGCGCGTGAGCCGGCGCTCGCGCACCGCATTCAATACGGCGCGAATGACTTCCTCGGGATGGGCGGGCATCAGCAGTACGTCGGCACCCGCCTCCAGTGCTCGTACCGCGGCTTCACCCGACGGGAACTGCTTGGTAAGACCCTGCATGTCCATGGCGTCGGTTACGATCAGGCCGCTAAACTTGAGGTCATTGCGAAGCAGGCCGGTGAGAACCGCCGGGGAAACAGTGGCCGGGATCTCGGGCTTTTCCAGCGCGGGCACAGCCACGTGGGCCGTCATCACGGCATCCACGCCGCTGGCGATGGCCGCGCGGAAGGGAACCAGTTCCAGCGCATCCATACGCGGACGATCGGCCCCGATGGACGGCATTCCCATGTGGCTGTCGACGTTGGTATCGCCGTGTCCCGGGAAATGCTTGGCTGTGACCAGAACGCGATTCTTCGGGTCCGAATGCGCACCTTCGATGAACGCTTTCACCTGTGCCGCTACGTCTTGCGGGTTCTCGCCGAACGAACGGGTGTTGATGATGGGGTTATCGGGATTGTTGTTCACATCCGCATCGGGAGCGAACACCCATTGCACGCCCAATGCACGCGCCTCGCGGGCGGTTGCCGCGCCCAGGTATCGAGTAAGCGCGAGGTCTCTGGCAGCGCCGTACGCCATCATGTGAGGAAACTTGGTGGTTCCCGAGACGCGCATGGAAGCGCCGCGTTCAAAGTCCGCGCCGACAATCAGCGGAACCCGCGCAAACCGCTGCAGCCGGTTGAGGAACGACGCCATCGCATAGGGTTCGGCATTCCGCACCGTTCCATTCACCACGCGATTCACCACAATGATGCCGCCGACCCTGACGTCTCTCACCTGATGGACGAAATCGCGATAAGCGGCAGAACGGGAACTGGGCGCCTCGCCATAGGAGGTGATTACAATCAACTGCGCAACCAGATCGTGCAGCGTCATCGGCTTCATCCACCGCTGCACCCATTGTTTCTCGTGCGACGGAAGGCCGGCGGCGGCTGGCTTGGCGTTGGGTGGCTTTGCCGGTAGGGCGCGATTAGCCGGCTGGACCACCAAGGGAGTACACAAGGCAATGCAGAAAAGGGCGGCCAGTATCCTACGATGCAGCATGCCTACAGTGTATGCTTAGACGGTCTTGTACTTGGCCTTTGCGGCGATCGACTGCGAACGAACCGGTTTCTTCGGTATTTTGGCACGAAGAAGGCGGTTGACGGCGCGAATCAGGTGCGAGACCTCATTGTTGCTTTTCGCGAGTACGACATCGGCCCCGGTATTCTGTTCGGTCAACCCAAGCGCCTCCACCATACCCGAAATCAGAACGATGGGCGTACCCGGACGATGCGCCTGAATTTGCGCGATTACCTCGGCACCGTTCATTCGGGGCATCTTGTAGTCGGTGACCACGAGGTCGAAGTTGCCGCTCGCGAACTGTGCGATGCCATCTTCCGCAGAGCTTGCGGTTGCGGTAGCGTACCCCTGTTCTTCCAGCACAGTCTTCCTCGCCAGCAGACCTTGACGGTTGTCATCGATGAGCAATATTTTGAGGAGAGGAACAGGCGAAGCAGCTTTGGAAAATTTCATGGACCACGTGAAGGTAACAAAGCTGTAACCAAGCTGTCAACAGATTTGTATCAGCATCAAAACTGGAAAGATCCAATGCTTGACTTTTGATTGGGGAGCTACTCCACGGCACGCGCGGCGTTGTATCCCGGCTTTGCGACGACGGTGTATTTCATGGGCTTCCCCTTTTCATCGACGACGCGCAGTGGTTCGCCTGTAGCCGGGTTCACGAGTTCTACCTTAATACGGCGATACTTGCCGTCCTTCACGGTATTGGATGGGCTGTAAGCCAATGAATACTGGTTGCGGAGCGCGTCATGAATGGCGCGAAAGATGCTGGGGAACTCGCCGTAGAAACGGGGGAAGAATGCCTGGCCGCCGGATTCCTTGGAGAACGTACGCAACTGGTTATCAGCCTGCAGGAAGTCGAGGCGTGCGATGGATCCCATGGCGCCGCGGGCGTCATAATATTCTCGTAATGCCTGCATAAGACCGAGCGAATAAATGGGGACGCCCGAGGTCTGAATGATCTTGCGGGTTTTGTCGAAGGTCAGCTTGCTGAAAGTATCGATTCCCGATGAGATCAGCACGATGGCCTTCCGGCCCTCGATTTCCGACATGCGATCGGCGGTGTCGGTAAGGGCATCGAACAGATTCGATTCCGAGAACGCCGCAATACGCAGGCGCTGCATGGCTTCCTGCGTTTGGGCGCGGTTGGTGGTGAAGTCCGAGAGCGTTTCGGAGCGCATATCATAGGCCACGATGGCAACGAAGTCGTCGGGCTTCAGGGTCTCAATGAACCCGTACGCGGCGGTAAGTGTCTGATACCAGCTTTCGGTATAGTAGCTCTGGTAACGATTGCTGAACTCGATCACCATGCAGACAGTCATGGGCGCTTCACCCAGGCCGAAGGTGGTGACGGTCTGGGGAACGTTGTCTTCTAGGATGCGGAAGTTGCCGCGCGGGATATTGGGGATGAACCGTCCGTTCTTATCGAGGACCGAGACATCCACCGTGACTGCGGTGACATCGCTCTTGAAGCTTGGGCCCTCGGGCAAGCGATCTTCTTTCCTTCCAAACTTGGAAGGAATTTTCGGCAAGTCCGCTTCAGCGGGCCGGCCGTCCTTCTTGCGAGGCTTGGCGACGGTATCGGAACCTTCTTTATTTGGGCCCTGCTGTGCGCTGAGGTGTAAGCTCACAAATGTGCCGGCGAAGGTGAGGAAGAGTGCAATAGAAAGCTTTTTCATTTTGGCTAGGCCTTGAGCGAACTATACCAAAATAAGGACGTGTTGCGGTTGGGGCGGGTTTCCTGGTTGACGGGAGCTTAGTTGACCGGGCTTAGTTTACCCAACGGTCATCGCCGGAGCCGCGCTTTTTCAGGTAGACCTTGAACTTCTTCTTAGCCCGTTGCAGCTTGTAATCCTGATACCAGGAACCGAGCGAGGGCAGGAAGCCTTGCCGCGGGCGGTAGGTTTTCAAATAAACGTATCCGAAAAGCATGCCACCTAAATGGGCTACGTTACTGACGCCGCTGCCGCTGCCGCCGAACGAACTCATGAAAGCGATGGCGCCCATGATCATGACGAAGTATTTCGCCTTGATGGGGAACAGGAAACTCATCAATATCTGGCGGTCCGGATAGGTCATTCCAAAGGCGAGCAGGAGGCCATAGATCGCCCCGGAGGCGCCGATGGTGCGGGTGTTCAATTGATCGCCGTTGAAGATGAGATTGGCGATGACGACGCAGAGACCGGCTCCGATGCCGCAGAGGAAGTAGTAGTTCAGGAATCGCCGGGTGCCCCACAACTGTTCCAGGTCGCTGCCAAACATCCACAAGGCCAGCATATTGAACAGGATATGGCCGAATCCTTGAGGGTCGTGCAGGAACATGTAGGAGACGAGCTGCCAGATGGAGAGGTGGTACACCACGTCCTGGGGAATAAGCCCAAAAGGATGAAACAACCAGGCGTAGCCGCCGATTACCGAAAAGTAGTAAATGACGAACAGGGTGATGTTACTGACGAGCAGCCATTTCACGCCCGTGGAGAAGAATTCAGAGTAGGAAAAGCCGCTTCCGCGGGCTTTAATGCGATAGGCCATGCTCGACGTCGATCGTCAATTCCAGAGTATCAGATGACGACGGGATTTCTTAAGGGAGAATGATATCGTCATGCTCCGCGGCTTTTGGCGCGAGGTGTGCGGCAGTGGCTTGGGTTGCAATGGCGAGCGCAAGCCAAACCTGCCAGTGAGACAGCAGTCCGCGCGAGATGAAGAATTCGCCGGTCCAATTAAGATCGGCACCCAGCCTCCATACCGAGAGGACGTAGGCTAGCAGCGCCACCGGTTTCAACAGGTAATGGAAAAGCGGGGCGATCTCATGAGTGTTAGTCTTGAGGGCTTGAACTATGCCGGGAGCGCCGGCGGGAATCATTTTACCTAACATAATGTTGACCCGTGCTGCCAACTTAGATGCAGAGACCGGGGTAATAGTTTCCGGGAGACTTCAGCCGGAAAGTTTCAGAGTGTGGCGGCGTCTAGCCTGGAGTAGCGGCGCTTGGCGTAGCGGGTCAAAACGGCGGACGCAACCTGCATGCCAGCGCCGACGGCCAACCAGACTTGCCAGTGAGAGAACAGTCCTTGCGAGATGGCGAACTGGCCGGTGAGATTCAAATCGGCGCCGAGGCGCCAGCCGCCCAAAACGAATGCCATGACCGATGCCGGGCTGAGAAGCGCAGCAGTTCCCCGCGCCAACTGCCAGTTGAAGCTGTGAGCTTTCCGGAGCGACGAGGCGTAGTTGATTTTGACCCGAAGTTGCATGGCTAGCTTATGTACCAGTATATCGGTAACTGCGATAAAGTGTATCGAGCAAGTATGAAAACGAGAGGGATTACAAAGGAGACTATGCGGAGAGTTCAAACTGCGGTCATTGGGGCCGGATTCATGGGCCGGGTGCATTCGGACGCGATCAGGCGGATACCGAATGTGGATCTGGTTGCGGTTGCAGCGGTAACGGAGGCCGAAGCCGCCGCGTTCGGAGAAAGCATCGGAATCTCGCGGACTACCGGGGATTACCGGACGCTGCTGGCGGATCCGGGAATTGACGCCATCCACGTTTGCACGCCGAATGCGCTGCACTTCCCGGTGGCGAAGGCAGCGCTCGAAGCCGGCAAGGCTGTGCTGTGCGAGAAGCCGTTGACGTTGTCGGTTGCCGAGGCGCGGGAGTTGGTGGAACTGGCTGCGGCTAAGAACCTGGCGAACTGCGTGAATCACAACCTTCGGTACTACCCGGTGGTGCAGCAGATCCGGCGGATGATTGAGGCCGGTGAGCTTGGCGATGTGCTGATAGTGCAGGGCACCTATTCGCAGGACTGGCTGCTGTACGACACGGACTGGAACTGGCGGATCGATTCGAAGGCGAACGGCGCGCTGCGGGCGATGGGCGATATCGGGTCGCACTGGATGGACATGATTCAGCACGTGACCGGGCTGAAGATTACGTCGCTGTGCGCGGATCTGCAGGCGTTCCATAAGACACGGAAGCAGCCTAAAGTGGCCGTTCAGACATTCGCGGGAAAGACGCTGACTCCGGACGACTATGTGGAGGTGCCGATCGATACAGAAGATTATGGGGCGGTGCTGTTGCGGTTAGGGGATCGGGCGCGCGGCGCATTCACGGTTAGCCAGATGTCGGCGGGGTGCAAGAACAGGTTCTCGGTTGAGATCTTCGGGACCAAGTGCGGCGTGGGTTGGAATCAGGAACGGCCGGATGAACTGTGGATTGGGAATCGGAATTCGCCGAATCAGGTGATTTTGAAAGACCCGTCGCTGCTGCTGCCGAAAGCCGCGGCTTATGCGGATCTGCCCGGGGGACACGGTGAGGGCTACGACGACACTCACAAGCAGGTCTTCAAGCGCTTCTATAAGCGGGTTGCGGACGCCGGGGCCGAGGTGGAGTACCCGACGTTCGTGGAGGGGATGCAGGGGATGGAGAAGTTGGAGAAGGTGCTGGAGAGTTCGCAGCTTCGGGCCTGAGTGGACGTTTAGGCGTTTTACGAAACAGAGCCAATTGCAGAGACGAGGTGGTGGGGCCGCTTCGGATTGGGTTGCTTTTAGAAAACCGATTTAGCCCTCAGCCAGGCTCGGGGATTTTCACCCTGAGCCTCTCGACTTATCCGGCGCGTTCGACCTTTGAAGCTTAATCCGGCAGTTGGAGCCGTCCGGAACCGGATAGGTCTTTAGCCAACAAGCACTTGTAGCGGAATCAACGATTACCCGATTGGTGATCAGGTGAGCAGTTCAAAAGCTGAGGCATTTCAGCGCCTTAACATGATTCGAACTGCCGTATTTTGAGCGCGTCCCACGATGTTGTTCGTCAATAAAGATAGGGGTCCGGAACGCCATCATGCCCGGCTTGGCCAATTCGGGCCAATCATGATTTCTTACAACCTTCAAGGAGTACCTGAGATTCGGCCTAGGCTCCCGCTCGTTCGTAATTCCTGTCTTTTTAATAGGGGGAACTGGGTATGTGCTTCACTCATGCGGGTACGGTCTGGCAGCGTTTCGTGTGGCTGGCGCATTGACGCTTTCGTCCCGCTTTCAGCAGCCGGACGAAGGCGTCCGGCGCCGGCCAGGGGGCCCGCCCTACCTGGGTAAGCTGGTGCCGTTGTAATTACTTGAGGCAAGCACCTACTCAGCTAGGCGGATTCCAAAAATACGGGAGCGGCGGACTCAGCGCCCCCCTGGCGATTTTCCACTGCTACCACGCCATCAAAAATTAATCTTCAACCCCAACTGGAACTTTCGTGATCCGCTCTCCACCGAGCTCCCGATCCTGCCGAAGGTTGGAGATGTAAAGGTGGCCACCGGTAAACCGAAAGATGGCGTGTTCGTAATGTTAGTCGCGTCGGCGCGCATTTCCAGGTTGATCCTTTCTGTAATTGGGATGCGCTTAATCAGTGACATATCGATGTCGAACACCCGCGGTCCAAAGAAATAGCCCTTGCCTGTGTTGCCAAGCGAGCCGCCGGCGGGGGCGCTGAACTTCGACGTGTTTGTGTTTGGATCGAAGTACCAGTTGAATCCGTTCACCTGCTGAACCCCGCCCAGATCGTGGGAGCAGGCGCTGCAATTAGCCGTGGATTGCACCACGCTGCCGAAGGTATTTGCGCCGGAGTAAACCGTGAACGGCCTGCCCGAATAGAGCGTGAAGATCGGGGCAAGCTCCCAGCCGCCGATCAAGCGATCAATCACAGCAGGCGCGTGTCCGGCGAACGCCTTGCCGTGGCCGAACGGCAGATCGATGGTGCCGTGCGCCTGAAATGCATGCCGGTGATCGGACTGCGGCTCGCCATAATTCAGTTTGCGTCCATTGTAAATATCGAACGGCGTTGAACTGGCCCCTTGCGAATTCTGCGTGGCAACAACGGTAAACGTAGGATCAAAATCGCGCGTGGATAGCGACTTGGAGAAAGTATAGCTGAACTGGAAGTAGACTCCGTTTCGGAACCGTTGCTGCGCTTGCAGCACCAGGCCGTGGTAGGTGGAGAAGTCGTTCGAATCCAGCACGGTAACTCCGCCCGAGAACTGCGGGAACGGAATCACGGCGAAAGGTCCGGCACCGGAGATGGCGGTCACATTCATCGCACCGTTCGGTGTGGACTGGACGCGCCGGCCTTCGGTGCTTAAGATGGCGGCGAAGCTGTTCAGATTGAGCTGGCTGACGTACTGCGCGCGGATCATGTCAGATGCCGTTTTGCCGGCGGCGATCCGATTGTCGCCCGAGAAGAGGCGATTGAGCAGGTCCGATTGACCGCCCGCTTTTACAGTCGCAAAGGCATCTTGCATTCCGGGCGCGAACGCATTCGGCTGGTTCGCGTCGTAGGCGCCGAACAGATGATAGCCGCGACGTCCAATGTAGTCGGCTTCAATCACAAGCCCTTTACCGATCTCCCTCTGAATGCTGATATCCCATTGATGAACAGTCGCAAATTTGAGATTTGGATCGACCACGGAAATCGAGGCCGAGGAGAAAGCAGCCGGTTGTTTGAAACTGGCCGGGCTCACATTGGCCGGGGGCTGAAGCGGCCGCACCGTTGAGAATCGCGAGTCTGTCTGCCCGATCGCCGTGTTGTCCAGGCTGTAAATCAGGCCTGGCAGATTGTTTAGAATCTGCGAGGAAAATACGAAACTGTTCACGCGATCGTAGGCGATGCGGTAATTGGAGCGGATGGAGGTCTTGCCGGTTCCGAACGGATCCCAAGCAATGCCGACCGAGGGCCCGAGGTTGCCGTAGCGGTTCTTGAACAGCGAACCGCTGACCCAGGCGGCGGTGTTCGTGGCCGGCGCGCCAAAGACCAGCGGTTGATCCGGATGCGACATTACCGGATTCGGCGACGTCGGCGCCATCTTGATCTCCCAGCGCAGACCGATGTCAATGGTCAGATTGCGGCGGACCTTCCAGCTATCCTGTGCGTAGAAATCATACTCGTTCCAATGCGCGTCGAACGGCAGAAGGCCGGTGGTGAAGTTTTTCCCATCCGGAGCGGCGAATCCGCGTTGCAGCTCTCCCACGCGGCCCAACAGGAAATTGATGCTGCTACGGAGAGCCGTCAGATCGTTCGACTGGTTGATGTTGGCGGGGACGTTGAACCTCTCATTATTGATGTCGGCGTTGAAATAGACATCCGTCGCTGCGTTATAGGCCCCCACATTTCCGCGAGAGTCGATCGCGCGACCGAAGCGTAGGTTCGTTCCAAACTTGAGCGCATGACTGTTCCACTGGTAGGCGAGGTTGTCGACGAACTGCCAGGTCTTGAGCTGCCGCGAGTTCCCGAAATCGGAAACCGGCGTATCCACCGGAGCATTCAAGATTGACAGCTTTTCTAGATCCGCCTGAGGCGCGTTGAACTGGAAAGCGAAGTCGTTCAATCCGAAAACTGCTTCATTGGTGAGGCGGGACGTTGGATTCCAGCGCCAGTTGAAGGCAAAATTCTTAGGATTCCGCAGCGTGTTGACTTGGCATCCGGTACCCGGAAAAAGGGCGACACCGCCGTTGGCATTGTCGCAATTGGTGTTTTGTTTTCCCCAGGAAATGCGGGCGTAGACGGTATTCTTTGCGTCAAAGGTGTGATCTACCTTGAAGGTGATGTCGTGCTGCCGTTCCTGCCCCGGCGCCCCGAAAACATACCCGGCCGTGTTCAATCCGTCTCCGGTATTGAAGGAGTTCGGCAGCGGCGCGGCATTCACTACGGCCTGGATGCCTTTATCCAGTCCGATGTGTAGCGGATCGTTGGTGACGATGTTGTAAGAGGCGACATTGATGCCGGGCAGAACGTTGCCGCTGGCATCCACGGACGCGCCGGAAGCGCCCGCAGGAGCATTTCTGCCGCTGGTGACATAGCGGAACAGCCCTTGGCGGGCCTGGCTGGTGTAGACGGTCCGCGTCTTCGCGTAGGTCTGGAGCGCAGTGAGACCCTGCACATTGACGAAGAAGAAAGTCTTGTTCTTCCAGATGGGGCCGCCAATGGCGCCGCCGAAAATGTTCTGCACGAATTGCGCCTTGCCGATTGCGTTGAAGTTATTTTGCCATTCGTTCGCGTTCAGCCGGGGCGTGCGGTAGAACTCGAAGGCGGAGCCGTGGAATTCATTGGTGCCGGACTTGGTGATCATGGCCACTTGCGCTCCGCTGCTGCGGCCATACTCAGCGGACGGATTTGAAGTGATCACGCGAAACTCAGCGAGCGAGTCGGGATTGGTGCGCAAAGGAGCGAAGTTTGAGCCGCCGCTGCTGCTCTCGTTGTTGTCAATTCCGTCGAGAGTGATGTTGAAGGCGCGATCGCGCGAACCGAAGACGACCACCGCTCCGCC
>JANYCV010000568.1 GCA_025360145.1 Acidobacteriaceae bacterium | reverse complement strand
TCAGGGAGCTGCTCCACCGCGGACTTCCTCCACTTTCCGATCTGGATCGGATGCACCTTGAACTGCGAACCAAGCTGGCTCAGCGTCTTCTCGCCCCGGATTGCCTCCATCGCCACTCGCGCTTTGAAGGCCGGACTGTGTTGTTTTCTCGTCGTCGTCATCTGCTCTCCTTTACGTTAACGACTCGCCGAATTCTAACTTATTGCCTGGTCTGAATTCCTGGGACCACTATAAAAGTCCTTTTGACAACCTGATGGAGGTGAAGTCATAGCGAAGCGCAAGGGCGTCGTCGTGAGGCTCTTCGCTTTAGCGCAGGGGTCTGAAAGAAGCGTGGAGCAAACGTACGAGCCTATGTACAAGAACCGGATCTGATGCATACGGTGCCGGACGAGTTGGCCGATGACAACGAAGTCCATATCCATCAAGGGCACTGGTTGTAAATTCGGCGGTTGGGTACGGAAGGCGGTCGAACTTACCTCGGGAGATCTGTCGTTAGTTTGGGATACCGGACTGAGGATCGGGCAACCGGTCCTGACCGGACGGCAGAAGTCAGCAGAGGGCGTAATAGGCACGAAAGTGCTGAAGGCCCGAACGGTCCTGCGAAAGCAGGTTAATGGGAGTGGCAAGTAAGCAGCGTGACTCATGAGCGACAAGCGGCAGAAAAACCAGCTATCGTTGGCCTTCGTTGAGGAGTATAGGGGTGAAGCCCCGAACGGCCTCAGTGGAGGGACCGAATCGCTCATGGCGAAGCGCGGGACAGAAAGCCCGGCCATTGATGAACAGTTGATGGAGGAAGTCTGCGGGCGGGAAAACTGCAAGCGGGCATTGGCACGAATCAAGGCCAACAAAGGGAGCGCCGGTGTGGACGGGATGACCGTTCAGCAGTTGCCGGAGTTTCTGAAACAGCATTGGCCAGTCATTCGGGAACAGTTGTTGAGCGGGATCTATAAACCGCAGCCGGTCAAACGGGTGGAAATCCCAAAGCCGGACGGGGGAATACGAAAGCTTGGTATTCCGACGGTGCTGGATCGATTTATTCAGCAGGCGGTGATGCAGGCACTGCAACGCAGGTGGGACCGGACGTTTTCCGAACACAGCTACGGGTTTCGTCCTGGGCGGTCGGCGCATCAGGCGGTGGAGCAGGCGCAGAAGTATATCGCTGAAGGCTATCGCTGGGTGGTGGATCTGGATCTGGAGAAATTCTTCGACCGGGTCAATCACGACAAACTGATGGCGAAGATCGCTGAAAGGGTCGGCGACAAGCGACTGCTGAAGCTGATCCGGGCGTTTCTTACGGCAGGTGTTTTGGAAGACGGGCTGGTCAATCCGGTGGATGAAGGGACGCCGCAAGGCGGACCACTATCGCCCTTGTTGTCGAACATCATGCTTGATGAGTTTGACCGGGAGTTGGAGCGACGCGGGCTTCGGTTTGCGAGATATGCGGACGACAGTAACATCTACGTTCGCAGCAAGCGGGCCGGGGAACGAGTGATGGAGAGCGTCAAGCGATTCCTTACAACGAAGCTCAAGCTCCGGGTAAACGAACAGAAGAGTGCGGTGGCGCGGCCGTGGGAGCGAAAATTTCTGGGATTCAGCTTTACGAACGGGTTTAAGCCAAAGCGGCGGATAGCGCCGCAAGCGGTGGACCGGTTCAAAGAGCGGGTCAGAGAACTGACGAGCCGGACAAGAGGAGTGAGCACGGAAAGAATGGCGGAGGATCTGACCCGATATCTTCGGGGATGGCTCGGCTACTTCGGGAAGTGCGAAACGCCTTCAGTGTTGAAAGGTCTTGAACAATGGTTCAGGCGCAGGTTACGATCTGCGATCTGGAAGCAGTGGAAACGGGGTTCGACAAGGTTTGCTGAACTGCGCAAACGGGGTGTGAGCCGCGACTTAGCCGCGCAAACGGCTGGGAGTGGGATCGGACCGTGGCGGTTGGCGGATTCGCCCGGACTTCATATTGCACTGCCCAATGCTTACTTCCACTCGCTTGAGATTCCGACCTTGACGGTTCGTTCGTGACTTAACTCGCCGAACCGCCGGATGCGGACCCGCATGTCCGGTGGTGTGGGAGGGGAGAAGTCGCGAGACTTCCCCCTATCCCGATTAAAGTTTCAATCAGACCGTTGGAGGCGGCACGGCCGGTAGCGCAAGTGGCTGATCTCCTGGGAACGGGCAAGCCAGG
>JANYCV010000531.1 GCA_025360145.1 Acidobacteriaceae bacterium | reverse complement strand
CGTAACCGGAGTTGCTGCGGCTGCCTCCGCTATGGATGCTTTGCCGGACGCCATAATGCGCGGTTGAAGCAACTGGAAATGCGGCCGCCCCTGTTCGTCGAGAGCCGCGATCTCCCCGTCCACCACCGCGGTGTTGGCTTTCAGTGCTTTCGCAAACCCGGCAAGTTCCGGATATTGCGCGGTGATCCGTTCGCCCTTGCGCGAGTAGAACTCCGCTAGTCCGTTTTCGATGTAACAGAGCGCCCGCACGCCATCCCACTTAATTTCGTACAGCCATCCCTTTCCCGGCGGTGGCGCATCCGCCACCATCGCCTTCATCGGTTCGATGCCCTTCGGCGGGGACGCAATTTCGTCCTGCGTGCGTTTGGTGGTGATGCTGCGGTCCGCGGTTTCAATCCGCCAAGTCTCGTCCGCCGCATCATCGCGGTGCTTGATCGGCAGCCACTCGTTTTTCTTTGCGCGCTTCATCCGGATGAGCGCGAATCCACCTTGTAACTTTTCACCGGAAACCTCAAACTTCAACTCTCCGTTCGCAATCTGTTGCGCGACCGGAACCGGTCCAACTGACTCGAAGGTACCGGTGTCCCACAGCATCACGCTGCCCGCGCCGTAGTTGCCATCCGGGATGTTGCCTTCAAACTTGCCGTAGTCCAGCGGATGATCTTCCACTTGCACCGCTAACCGCTTCTGGGCGGGGTCAAGCGAAGGTCCCTTCGGAACCGCCCACGATTTCAAGACGCCGTCGACTTCCAGGCGGAAGTCATAGTGGAGCCGCGTGGCATCGTGCCGCTGGATGAAATACCGGCAGGGACGCTTCAGCTTGGCCCGCTTCACCGGCGCTCCTTCGGGTTCCGGAGTATCGGCGAACTTTCGCTTTCGTTTATACTCGTCCAGGCCCATGGGACCTCCGGTAATAGACGCCGCGAATGGCAGCTTTGTGTCGTTTTCGGAGTACTCTACTGAACAGATTGATGAGATGAAGGGCTATCTTGCCAGGGAAATGCTTGCAGCGGTATCCCACCAGTCTTCTGCCCAGTTTCGAGCCACGCTTCAATTAATTCAATCGATTCGGCAATTTGATAAGGTCAGCGGGGATTTGAATGAGACGACGAACCGCTCAACGTCGCGTATCTATTTGTTGACCATCGTTGCCGTTTTCGTGGGTGTCGTTCAGGCGTCCATCGCAGTTTTGAGTTTATTTTCCAGCAGGTAGCAGAGCTTAGACGAACGAATCTATACTTGTGGTTCTTGTTGGACCATTTAAAGCGCTTACTTTATCCCCAATCTCTTTTTGTTACTCCACAAAGTTTGCACCAAAAGCGCTTACCCCATGTCTTGAGAATACGTTGCGAACCGCTACTTCGGTCCAGTCCGCCTTGAATTGTAGTTCGTGCCGAGTGCAATCTCGACGGGCACTATACTTAAAGCCGTGATACTCGAACCCTGGTACGCCAGCTTAACTGGGCTCCTCCCCGAACGTGGCGGCGCGCGGATGCGGCGTTTTCAATCGCGGCAACTGCGGGCTTTGGTGCATCATGCCTACGCCCGCGTACCCTATTACCGGCGGCTTTTCCAGAAAGCGGGATTGCGTCCGGAGCACATCCGGGGCCTGGACGATCTGCCAAAGATCCCGCTGACATCGCGGGCGGATTTGCAGCGTTGCGACCCCTGCGAGATCGTCGCCCGCGGCTTCGATCCCGAACGGCTGGTAGTCCATCGGACTGGCGGGTCGTCCGGCGAGCCATTAAGCGTCCGGCGCACGCTTTTCGAGGACCGGCTCCTGCATGCCTACCGCCTGAAAGTGCTCTTCAAACTGGGGTTGCGAATCGGCGACCGGCGGTCGGCGGTCGTCATCCAGGAGCTTGCGAAACCTCCCATTTACAGCTCACTTGGGCTGCTTCGCTACCAGGAGATTCACTGTGTGCTGCCGTCCGAGCGGATTCTGGCGCTACTGCGCGCGAACCGGCCGCATATCTTGCGCGGGTATCCAGCAACACTATCGTGGCTCGCCGGACAAATGGATGACGCGGACCGCCGCGATATCCGGCCGCGGTTCATTACGACAGACTCTGAGAGCCTGACACCCGGCATGCGCGAGCGTATTCAGGCGGGCTTTCAGGCCCCGGTGGTCGACTTCTACGATAGCCATGAATTCAATATGATCGCGTGGGAACGTCCTGGCACGGAATCCTACCAGATATCGGAGGCATCGGTAATCGCCGAGGTGCTGCGCGATGGCCGTCCGGTGGGCCCAGGCGGGCAGGGCGAATTTGTGGGCACGGCGCTCCACTCCTGGGCGATGCCGTTTCTCCGGTACCGGCTCGGCGATCTGGTGACACTAGGCGAGTCCCCGTCCACGCTCAAAGAAATTCAGGGGCGCTCCCTGGACCACTTCGTGCTGTCCGGCGGAATCTCGATTCATCCCTACGCGCTGGTGAAGCCGCTATTGCACTGTGCGCCATGGACGCGGCAATTTCAATTGATCCAGGAGAGCGAGGACCGCATTCGGGTGAAACTCGTGCCCTCGGCGGGCGCACACCCTTCCCCGGAGGCAGTGGAGGCGGTTCGGCTTACGCTGGGCGCACAACTCGGGCCACGAGTTGTGGTGGAGGTCGAACTGGCGGAATGCATTCCGCCCGGGGCCAATGGCAAATTCAGGCCGTACTATCGGGCTTGATCGGCAAGATTACTGGGTCTGCTCTAAGGATCCCCTTCAAATTGTGTTAGCGCGGCAATCCAACCTATCCGGCTGCGGCCTTCTTTGCGAACACGAAATCGTACCCGCCGTCGACTGCCGGCACTTGTTTCAACAGAATCTCGTGGATGTCGTAAGGGTTCGTCGGACCTGAGATGTTGTGTACCACTTGAAAGATATGTTCGATGCCTTGCGCATCGTCGATATCGACGTCCACCGCGTAGTCGGTGCCCGAGTCCCCTTGGCGCTGGAATGTGAGTTGCAAGTTTCCGTAATGGTCGAAGGTCTTGTAGCTGGAGATGATCTTGTATCCGGGTACGGGTTCGTGCAGATCCGCGGAGACCGGACGGAAGGAATTCGAGTTCGCAGTTTCTTCCACCAGCGCCGCCGTGACCTTGAGGAAAAGGCGGTCCTGTTCCAGCCGCATCAGGCCCAGAAAATGATCCAACACGCAATGGTCGTCGGGCAACCGCGTGGATGCGGATTTTGCGGTGATATTCAGGAAGCAGGCTTTCAGCAGCGGGTAGGCGTCAAGTGCTGAATACAGGGCCGGTCCCTGCACAAAGCCGCCAGATCCGTCGTTGAATCTCGGCACCATCGCCTGACTCAGCATGTCCTTTGCCTTCCCCTTCAGTTTCCCAAAGGCCGGAGCGCTAATATCCCGCACCTTGCCGGGATCCACCGGCAAGGCGGCGGTGAACTTCGCCACTCGCGACTCCGAAAGCGAGACAAACTGTTGGACCATCCGATGATTCGCCGGCGTCACCATCACCCGGTAGAACGGCCCGCTCGAAATATCGATGTTATCGATCTGCAGGCTTCCGGTGATGTCCGCCGCCGCCTGCAACTGATTCGACGACCGCAGCGAGAACAGGTCCACCAACACGTGATCGGTGAGCGCGCCACCGGCTGCGTTGGTCAGGATAAGTTTGAGACTTGCCATTTCGATATCCTCCTTAAGCGTGCCCTGCAAATGCCTTGCGGATAGCTCGCCCGCTCGCTTTCTGCGCGGCTGGCCCGTGGCCGGCGGCTGCCGCCATTGCCGCGACGGTCGCATGCACCGCGACGTCCGAACAGCCGCCGTCCAACGAGAACTTAGTCGAATCCAGCAGCCACTGATAGCTGGTCAAATGGTGTTCGCAAGGCGGCGTGATTACGAGCGTTTCGAGTTGCTGCTCCGTCTGGACAATGGCATCGCCAAGGCCGCTGACATGGATAAACGGGAACGGCGGAACCTGAGGCACAATGTCCATGGTATTCCAAATGCGGAAGCTGGTGGGTACGGCGTCGGCGAAGGACGACGCGAAGTCGAGTAATCCGACGCGCGGCGACGCGAAGGTGTAGATCACCACCTTGCTTTGGACGTTGCCGGGGTTGACCATTGCGAGTTCAGCGGCGGCCAGGGTCGCGAGCGCGCCGCCCAGACTGTGTCCCAGCACCAGAAATTCCTCGATCCCCGCCCCCGTCGCGGCCAACTCCGTCACCACCGTGTTCAGAGTTTTTGCCGCTCCGGTCACATCGATAAAGGCGAACGTCTGATAGATGCTCAGGAAACCCAGTGCGACCAGCCCGGCATCGGGTGCCGCGCTAAAGAAGACAGGGATTGCGGCGAGATCGAGAATCCACTCAGCCAGCGTCTCGGTGCCGCGGATCGCCAGGATGTATTTTCCAGGGTTCCCGTTGGAGCGGGCGATGTAACCGTAAAATTCTCGCGATTGGAAGTCACTCGCGTTGAGGTAATAGAGAAGGTTGTACCCGGCGGCGGCGATGCCGGGGTCGGCTGCGGGCTGAAGAACCCCCGGGGTGAACATGTTGTAGGCGAAGTCAATCCAATTGGCCTTTTGGGCGGCGTCTTTTTTATCGAAGGACATGATTTGAGTTCCTCTTGCATTAGGTAAAGCGGAAAACGGAAGAAAAACAGGACAGGAATATATGCTGAGGGGTGGCGGATGGAGAGTGTCGCGTGGCCCTTAACGCCGCAATATCTCGATCGTGTTGGCCAGGATGCCATGCGGCCACCGATGTTGGAGCTTCACCGGAAGTCAGTCACAATTGCCCGTGATGGACTTGCTCTGATACGGTCCCGCCGCGACGGCATAAGCGCCAAGGCCACCGCCCGTTTCAGCTCTATCACCACGAAGCCTTGACCCCGCAGTGTCATTAAAGTTGTATGATAGATCCCGAATGCGAAGCCAAGTCGTATCCGGTTTTATGATCTCCTCGGCTTTCCGGGAAGTGGTTTGGCAACGCATCCACACGACGAGCTCGGAACGATACAGGGAAGGTCAAGCGGACCGAAGACATCCAGATGTTGATCGACGGCACAAGGCGCAATCCCTACCACTACAGGGCGTATCACGATGGACGATATCTGGACACAGAGAAGAAGGTTCCGGAAACCGGCTTCGAGCGGGGCTACAACGCCGGCATTCCTAATTACTTGGACAACATGGTCGAGGGTCTGGCTAAAGTGGATCGGTGCATGGACGATAAGGACGCTTGCTGGACCACTTCAACCGCGGGTCCGTTATTACCAAACGGAAAGGTGCACAAGCAGGATTCGCCGGCGGCAAAGTTCGTTGAGAGTGTCTGCGATCCGGGGGATGGCGATTTCGTGCGTTGTCATCGTAGTTTGAAAGAAATGAATTACAAGGGCTGTAACTGCGTGGACATGGACCGCATTAGAAAAGGTCCAAGGCTCACTTATGAGCATTGCAAGAGGATCTGATTGGCTTATGAATGAACTTATGAATCGCCGCACTGCGTTGAAATGGGCCGGCGCATTGCCGCTGTTCGGTTGCATTGCGGCGGATTCGCTATGGCAAAGCGCCAAGGCCGCAGTCACCAAGCCGACGCCTGGCAACGTCTACACAAGGATTGGTGTTCGCCCGTTCATCAATGCGCGCGGCACGTGGACCTATCTGAGCGGCTCGCTGGAACTGCCTGAAGTGCGCGCGGCAAAGCAGGAGGCCTCGAAACATTTCGTCGATATCTTCGAACTGCAGCGTGCCGCAGGGAAGCGCCTCGCCGAGCTTTCAGGTGCGGAGTCGGGGATGGTAACATCTGGCGCGGCCGGCGCAATGGCATCGGCCGCGGCCGCCTGTATGGCAGGCACGGATCCCGCCAAAATCTGGCGCTTACCCGATACTGCCGGCCTCAAAAACGAAGTAATCATGTTCGGCGGCCGTAGTGCGTTTGACAGCGCGATCCGATTGACGGGAGCCACACTGGTGGTGGCTCACACCCATGAGGAACTCCAGTCGGCGATTCATCCACGAACCGCCATGATTTACACCACGGCACTCGGAGAGAGGCTGCGGAAGGCCGTCGCTATCGCGAAAACAGCGCACGTACCTTTGCTTTTGGATGATGCGGCGGGCATCCCGCCAATCGAAAACTTAAAGGCGTACGCCAAGTTAAATCTGGACCTTTACTGCTTCAGTGGGGGCAAGGGACTGGGTGGGCCACAGTGTTCCGGTCTCTTGCTGGGCCGCAAGGATCTGATTGAAGCCGCGCTTGCAAATACCAGCCCTTGGGAAGGCGCAATTTGCCGTGCGATGAAGGTAGGCAAGGAAGAGGTGATGGGCTGTCTGGCCGCGGTGGAAGCCTGGAGCAAGATGGACCTCGCAGCCTTGAACCGGGAATGGGAACGCCGGGTGAAGCGAATCGCGGCACTCGTAGAAACCGTCCCGGGCGTCACCACGCAGATCCAGATTCCTGAAGACGGAAACCGCTATCCAACCTTGACCGTGCAGTGGGATGAAAAGGCCTGGAATTTCACCGTCTCCGATTGCGACAGGCAATTAAGGGAAGGCGATCCTCGAATTGAAGTCCTGACGGCTTCAAATCCAAGTCTGGTGCCCGCGGTTACAGAAGGCGATCCCAAGACGCCACGCACGAATCGATTACAGATCATTTCCATGACGATGCAACCAGGCGAAGAGCTGATCGTAGGGCGCAGGCTGCGTGAAGTCCTGAATACCGCCCGGAAGAGTGCGAAATCCTAATGCGCATCACACTGTTTTTTATACTGACCCTCAGTGCCGCGGCCCAGCCCCGTTACGATCTCCTCCTGAAAGGGGGGCACCTGATCGATCCCAAGAATGGGGTCTCCGCCATTCGCGATGTAGCGATTTCGCAAGGGACCATCGCGGCAATCGCGGAGAATATCCCAGCGTCCCAGGCGGCGAAGACCATCGATATTTCCTCGCTTTATGTCACCCCTGGTTTGGTTGACATCCACACCCACGTCTTTGCCGGGAGCATGGGCCGGGAGTACACGGGCGAGAATTGCGTTCGCCCCGATGGCTTCACGTTCCGCACCGGCGTAACCACCGTGGTGGACGCCGGCAGTTCCGGCTGGCGCAACTTTGGCGAGTTCCGCGACCAGATTATTAATCGATCGAAGACCCGGGTTTTTGCCATGCTCAATATTGTGGGCAGCGGAATGGGGGGGCGTCCGGACGTGGAGCAAAATACGAAGGACATGGATGCAAAGCGGACCGCCGAGGTGGCCCTCCGCCATAGTGATGTCGTCGTTGGGGTCAAGGTAGCGCATTACGCCGGACCCGAATGGATCGCAGTGGATCGTGCAATTGAGGCCGGAAACCTGGCCCGCCTACCGGTAATGGTCGACTTTGCGACCTTCCGTTCGGAACGTCCTTTTCAGGAACTGGTTTTGAAGCATCTTAGACCTGGTGACATTTACACTCATACCTATTTGTCGGCGGTACCTATGCTCGACGAAGCAGGCCGGTTATTGCCATATCTCCTCGAAGCGCGGAAGCGCGGCGTGATCTTCGACGTGGGACATGGAGCGGGAAGTTTTTCCTTTCGACAGGCGATCCCGGCGGTGCAGCAGGGGTTTCTGCCTGACTCGATTTCCACCGATCTGCATATCGATAGCATGAACGCCGGAATGAAAGATCTGCTGAACGTGATGTCGAAGTTTCTGAATATGGGTATGACACTGGATTCGGTAATCGCCTGTTCAACGTGGCATCCAGCGCAACAAATTCATCACCCGGAGCTAGGAAATCTTTCGGTTGGGGCGCCCGCCGACATCGCGGTGTTACGGCTTGTTAAGGGTGATTTCGGCTTCGTCGATTCGGCTCATTTGCGCCTGCAAGGCACCCGAAAGCTGATCGCCGAGTTGACCCTTCGCATGGGGAGCATCGTCTTCGATCTGAACGGGATGAGTAGCCCCATATGGAACGCCGCCGCGGTAAAGAGATAGGGGAGACGGCATTCCGCCGAGGCCACGCCCCTGTCCAGCCAGTCCAGCCCCAGCCGAAATATAGTCAAAAACAAAGGTGGGGCGGACGCCCTCGTCGGCGCGCGCCCCCTGGTCGCGCTCTACGCTCGCTGTCAACTCTTACGAGTGACACGACTCTACGTAGGCTTTGGCCGCTACTTCTCAACCCAAGCAAGACGACGCGCCGGAAGCGGCTTTACTGTTTGACATGGAATTCACATTGTTGCGGCCGTGCAGTCAACTATATTAGAGCCACCGTTTGAATGTGGTAGCGCCGGGGATATAAATGTTCTCGCGCGCCAGTCACAACTATTTTCCGCCCCCAACTTCATGAAACGACAAAAGAAACGGAAATAGTCCGAACGGCTGCAAAGCCTTCCCCCAACTAAACTGAGTTCAAGTAAAGGTGCCGCGTCCGAATCCAGATGGCGGGTAGAAAGTGTACGGCCTCGGGAATGCATTCGTCCGGCAAGACGCAGTTCGGTTTCGCAGCCCCGTGGACAAATCCGCCCGCCGGCGATTGGTTCTGTTCTGTAATTCCGCAGGAACGCGACGCCCGCCGGGCGATTGGCTTTGTTTCGTAATTCCCAGTGCCGCCCCGTACGCGGACGATTGGTTCTGTTATGTAATTCCGCCGCGTCGCTTCACGCAACGCGGATTTGGTTCTGTTCTGTAATTTCGCCGCAACGCAGCCGCCCGCCGGGCGATTGGCTGTGTTTCGTACCACCTCGCGTCTCACGAAACGCGAATTTTGGCTTTGCTCGGTAATTTCGCCGCGCCGCTTCACGCAACGCGGATTTGGTTCTGCTCAGTAATTTCGCCGCAACGCAGCCGCCCGCCGGGCGATTGGCTGTGTTTCGTACCACCTCGCGTCTCACAAAACGCGAAATTGGCTTTGCTCGGTAATTCCGCCGCGCCGCTTCACAAAACGCGAAATTGGTTCTGCTCAGTAATTTCCGCCGCGCCGCTTCACCAAACGCGGATTGGCTCTGTTTCGTAATTCCCGAAACAGCCGGAAGCGTCCACGCAAGTGGCTCCGTCTCCAGGATCTTTGACAATCGAATAACGACACCACAAGACAGTGGTTCTATCTGCTATAATCAAACCGCATGCCGCTAGTCCCGCCCTACATCGAGTCTCTCGCGCCATACCTCCCCGGACTCAGCATCGAGGAGGTACAGCGCGAGTTCGGCGTCTCCCGCGTCGTCAAACTCGCGTCTAACGAAAACCCGCTCGGTGCCTCCCCCCTCGCCATCGAAGCCATACGAAACCACCTCGACGGCCTCAACCGCTACCCGAACGGCGGCATCGACCTTCGCCGCGTCCTGGCAAATCAATACGATGTCAAAATCGAAAACGTCATCGTCGGCAGCGGCTCGGAGGGCATCATGTCCAACATCATCCGCACCTTCCTCTGCGACGACGACGAAGTCCTCGCCTCTGAGGCCACCTTCGCCGGTTTCGAAGTCCTGGCCCGCTCGCGCGGCGTAGCCTACCGCACCGTCCCGCAAACAAACTGGCACTACGATCTCACCGCGCTGGCCGCCGCCGTCAACGACAAGACGAAAATCATCTACCTGGCCAATCCCAATAACCCCACCGGCACCATCTTCACCCGCCAGGAATTCGAAGCCTTCTACCCGCACGTCCCCGAGCGCGTTCTCATCATCCTCGACGAAGCCTACTTCGAGTACGCCAAGGACAACAACCGCTACCCCGATTCCATGCACTACCGCCACGACAACGTCATCACCTTGCGCACGTTCTCGAAAGCATACGGCCTCGCCGGGGCGCGCATCGGCTACGGTTTCGCCCACGAAGAACTCATCCGCAATCTGATGAAAGTGAAGCTCCCCTTTGAGCTCAGCACCATGGCGCAGGCGGCCGGCATCGGCGCCTTAGCCGACAAAGAGTTCCTGTATCGCACCTTGGAGCTGAACTCCCGCAGCATCCGCTACCTCACGGGTGCGTTCCGCGAAATGGGGCTCACGGTGGTTCCCTCGGAAGCAAATTTCCTGATGATCGTGCTCGACAGCGAACAAAAAGCCGCCAGTCTAATAAATGATTTCCTGCACCAGGGGATCGTACTCCGCCACCTCAAACAATTTGGATTACCGAACTGCATCCGCATCTCCACCGGTACCGACGAGCAAAACCGCATCTGTATTGAAGCCTTTCAGGAGAGAATGCAATGCCTGACCCAACCGACTTCCTCCCGCTAAACGGCACCGACTACGTCGAATTCTACGTAGGGAACGCCAAGCAGGCCGCGCACTTCTACCGATCCGCTTTCGGCATGGAGATGCTTGCCTACCGCGGACCCGAAACCGGCACACGGGACCGCAGCAGTTACCTGCTCGGGCAGAACAAGATCAGATTCGTACTCACCACGCCGATGCAACCCGACGGCCCCATCGCAGAGCACGTTCGCAAACACGGCGACGGCGTGCGCGATATCGCTCTTTGGGTGGACGACGCCGAAGCCGCCTACCGCGAAACCACGAAGCGCGGAGCAAAGGGGGTCCGGGTTCCGGAAGTCCTTCAGGACGAGGGCGGCCAGATCAAAATCTCCGCGATAGCCGCCTACGGAGACACCATCCATTCGTTCGTAGAGCGCCGCAACTACACCGGCCTCTTCCTCCCGGGCTTCGTGAAACTCGACCAGCCCGACCGCGTTTCCCGCCCGGTTGGCTTGAAATACATCGACCACATGGTGAGCAATGTAGGCTGGGGGCAAATGGACACCTGGGTCGCCTTCTATCGCGACGTGATGGGCTTCCGCCTCTACCAGCACTTTGACGACAAGGACATCAGCACCGAATACTCGGCGCTCATGTCGAAGGTGATGGCCAACGGCAACGACCGCGTAAAGTTTCCCATCAACGAACCAGCCGAGGGCCGCCGCAAATCGCAGATCGAAGAGTACCTGGATTTCTACAAAGGCCCCGGCGTGCAACACATCGCGATGGCAACGGACAACATCGTCGAAACAGTTTCGAAACTACGAAACCAAGGCATCGAATTTCTCCGCGTCCCCCACACCTATTACCAGGATCTGATCAAGCGAACCGGTAAGATCGACGAACCAATCGAAGCCCTCGAAGAACTCGGAATCCTGGTAGACCGCGACGAGGAAGGCTACATGCTGCAAATCTTCACCAAGCCGGTGGAAGACCGCCCGACCCTGTTCTTCGAGATCATCCAAAGAAAGGGCAGCCGCAGCTTCGGTAAGGGAAACTTCAAGGCGCTGTTCGAGTCCATCGAGCGCGAGCAGGCTCTCCGCGGAAATCTCTGATCGTAGTAAAGTAAAAAAGAACCGAGGTAAATTAGCCATGTCTGCATCCAATGACTCCGTAAATCGAAGAGACTTTTTGAAAACCGCAACCGCCGTAGGCTCCTCCCTGGGCCTGGCGGGCTCCGCGTTCGCGGCTCGTCCGGCAAAGACCGGACGCGTCATCGGCGCCAACGACAAAATCAACATCGGCGTCATCGGATGCGGTGGCCGCGGAACTTACGTAGCCAGCGAGTTCGCGAAAGCAGGCGCAAAAGAAGGCAACGCCCAGATCATCGCCGTCTGCGACGTCTACGAGAAGCGCAAGAAAAAGAACCAGGACATCTATAAGGTAGAAGGCTACCTCGATTACCGCGAGCTGCTCGCCCGGAACGACGTGGACGCAGTGATTGTGGCCACGCCGGACCACTGGCACGCCAAGATCGCCCTCGCTGCAATGGATCAGGGCAAGGACGTTTACCTCGAAAAGCCGATGTGCCACACCATCGAAGAGGCGCGCGAGCTGGTCAACACCGTGAAGGAGACCAAGCGCGTTCTGCAAGTAGGTTCGCAGACCACCTCCGGCGACCAATGGCACAAGGCGAAGAAGGCTATTGCCGACGGCATGATTGGCAAGATGCTCATGAGCCAAGGTTCCTATCACCGCAACTCAGTGGAAGGCGAATGGAACTGGCCGATCGAAGCCGAAGCGGGCCCCGACGGCAAGGGTGAGAACTACATCGATTGGAAGATGTGGCTGGGCTCGGCTCCCAAGCGTTCCTTCGACGCCGACCGCTTCTTCCGCTTCCGCAAGTATTGGGACTATTCTGGCGGCATCGCCACCGACCTGTTCTTCCATGTGGTCGCCCCGATGAACATCTGCTGGGGCGAACCGCAGTTTCCGCACAAGGTAATGGCCGGTGGCGGCATCTACCAGTTCAAGGATGGCCGTGAAGTGCCCGATACGTTCTACCTCGCCGGCGACTATCCGAAGGAACACTCCATCGTGCTCAGTGCCTCCATGGCGAACTCTCAGCACATCCCGGGCCTCATTCGCGGTCACGAAGCTTCGTTGATCATGGTGGAGCACGGACGCTTTGAAGGCCACACGGATTTCATCACCGTCAAGCCGGAGAAGAAGGTGATTAGCGCCGACTACAAAGCCAAGTGGGGCGAAGACGAAATCAAGATCCCGGTGGAAGACGACAACCCGATGCAGAAACATGTGGGCAACTTCCTGGACTGCATGCGCAGCCGCCAGAAGCCGACGCTCGACGTCGAAACCGCAGCCCGCGCACAGGTGCTGATCTCCATGGCAGTCCAGTCCTACCGTCAAGGCCGCGTGCTCTACTTTGACGAGAAGACCTGGAAGGTACTCGACAAACCGGCGAAAGCCTAGAACTCTGCCGAAGATAGAATCAATAACTTGCGGACGCTTCGTGGTCTGTAAGTTATTGATTCGTAGTAGGAAACAGTTCTATTCTGACCGCAACCCAGGTGGGGCGGACGCCCGCGTCCGCGCGGGTCCCCCTGGACCCGCCGCCAACCAGTTCTCAATCACTCAATCACAACAAGAAGGTCTTTCGCGTCCACGGTCTGTCCAACGTCCACCAGCCGCTGAGAGACCTTCCCATCTATCGGCGCATAGACGGTCGTTTGCATCTTCAT
>JANYCV010000210.1 GCA_025360145.1 Acidobacteriaceae bacterium | reverse complement strand
ATCTCGCCTTCCTTTCCCTTGCCGTCGCCGTCCAATGTATAGGTGTAGCTCTTCATCGTCACCAGATCCACCACGCCGATAAAGTTTTTCTCCGAACCGATGGGAAGTTGCACCGGAATTGCCGCGCGCCCGAAGGTGGTGTGGATGCTTTCCAGAGCGCGTTCAAAACTGGATCGTTCGCGGTCCAGTTTGTTGATGACGAAGGCGCAGGGAAGATGGAACTCCTCGGCAAACTTATAAACCTTTTCCGTCTGCACCTCCACTCCGGCGATACCGTCCACCACCAGCACGGCCGAATCGGTGGCCAGCAGGGCAGCTCGCGTATCCTGAATAAAAATATTGAAGCCTGGCGTGTCGATTATGTTGATTTTCGTCTTCTTCCATTCCGCCGCCGCCAGCGCGCTGGAGACGCTGATCTTTCTGGATACTTCCTCCTCGTCAAAGTCTGTAATGGTGTTACCCTCATCGGGACGCGTAAGCCGGCTGGTGGCGCCCGCGGTATAGAGAAGAGCCGCGGTGAGCATCGTCTTCCCAGAATGGCCATGTCCAACAAGGCCAACGTTCCGAATATCCTTGCCTTCGTAAACCTTCACTATGAGATAGCCTCCTTACACGACTGGGATACTATCATAAACACCACCGTACCGATGGTGCCTCGTGTTCAAGATCACGAAGTCGAGGCCGGCGGAGGAAGCGTCGTTGAGGATTCCCTTTTCCACGCGGACCCGCTGTTGCCATGGCATTCCGAAAGAAAAGTTGGAGAGCGCAAGCAGTGTGCGGACTCCCGGGCATGCCTCCCGAATAAGCTCAATCGCCGCGAGAGATTCCGTCAATCCCTCCGGTAACTTCGCTACGGGAAAAGCCAACACATCCACAATCACCGATTCCGGAGCCGCGTCGATCCGGTGCAGCGTCCGTTGCGCGATAGCGAGTTTCCGGTGCCGGGTGATCGCGAGCCCGGCATCGTCCCGGCACGCTATCACAATGCCTGCGTGATGAAGCTTCGCCAGCCGGCACACTCGACCCAGGTGTACTTCGTCTTCCAAACTCGCGGAGTTGAGGAAGTTTCCCGCGCCGCAAATTTGCAGCGCGCGTTCCATGGTCTCCGGGCTTTGGCTGTCAATCAGGAACGGAGGATGATTGTGCAGCGCGGCACGCGAATAGAATTGCCCGGCATCGCGCACCTCGTCCCCTGACGCAGAAATCAGGCAGACATCAAGGATCGCGGCACCCTCGGCCGTCTGCGCCAGCGCAAAGTCCACGGCGCCGGTCCAGTCGCCCGCTGTCACCAGCCGTTCAAAGGCGCGCGACCCCGAGACGTTCGCGCGTTCGCCAACGATTATCGGTTTCGTGGGGGTGACTTCAAAATCCTTCTTTCTTGTTAACCACGTTCATCAGAGTCCGTCCGGCGGCAAACCGGCGGATGTTCTCCGTGATCAATGCGTCGTTGCGGGTAGCCAAATTATCCGACCCGCCTGCCGTGTGCGGCGTGATTACCACATTCTTGAATTTCCACAAAGCGTGACCCTTCGGTAACGGCTCGGGATCCACCACGTCGAGCCCAGCGCCCGCGATCCGGCCTTCATCCAGCGCCTTCACCAGTCCGCCTGTGTTGTAGACCTTGCCTCGTGAAACCGCGATGAAATAAGATCCTTTCTTCATCAGCTCGAATTCCTTCGCGCCCATCATCCCTTCCGTCTTAGCAGTATGGGGAGCGGAGATGAAAACAACGTCCGCTAGTGGAATCACGGAATCCAACTGGTCCGGCGGGACCACGCGGCTGATCTCCACGCTTGGCGGCATATCGCGAATGTCTACGCCGATCACCTTCATGCCGAAACCGTGCGCCCGCTGAGCGATCTGGCTCCCGATACCGCCGATACCAATGATTACCGCTGTCTTCCCATTGAGCTCAAACATCCCCTCGCGCCCGCCGCCCCATTCTTCCTGGCCCTGCTTCGGGATGGTCTGATTCAGCTTCCGGGTCAATGCCAGCAGAAAGGCGAAGGCGTGGTCGGCAATCTGCGGCCCATAAATATTCTTCGCGTTCGTCACCACCACATCGCTGTCTATCAGTTCGGGAAAAAGATCCTTCTCCACACCGGCGCTGGAAACATGCACCCACTTCAATTTCTTGGCAGTGCGGAAAAGTTCCGGACGAATGCCGCCGATCACCGCATCGGCATCCACAATCTCCTTCGCCATTTCCGGACCGCGTCCGGTCAAAATAGTGACATTGGGAACGCTGGCCTGAATCTCCTGCGCCAGCTTTGCGGACATTCCAGGCGCCACAATCTTTTTGTTCTGCGCCAAGCCAAGCGATGCGAATGCCAGGGCGACGACGATCAGCTTTTTCATTCCGAACCTCCAATGCTTATTTGAAAGCCAGTGTATCAGACACGCGGCATAGTAAACTGAACGCTTGATGAACCGGCAGAGCATGATCGGCATTGTTCGCCGTTTCCAAAATCAAAAGGTCCTGGTCATCGGCGATCTCATGTTCGATGAGTTCATCTGGGGTAGGGTAAACCGCATCTCTCCGGAGGCCCCGGTGCCCATCGTTCACGTGACTTCAGAATCCTGTTTCCCAGGCGGCGCGGCGAACGTGGCGCGCAACCTGAAGGAAGTTGCGGAAGAGGTAAGCGTGATGGGCCTGGTTGGGCAGGACGCCTACGGCG
>JANYCV010000483.1 GCA_025360145.1 Acidobacteriaceae bacterium | reverse complement strand
GGGACCGTGTTGCCGGGGAAGCAGCCGGCGGCGCCCGCAGCCGAACACCCGGCGCCGGAATTCGGATCGCGGATCAGAATTGGCGATCCGTTCGGATTCACCGATTGCGAAAAGTCGCCGGTGCGTTCCAGCGCCGTCGGCATCGTGTACCGGTTTGGACCCGCCACGCCGGTATTCGCCAGATAGTCGTAGGAGAAGAAGAAAAACAGCTTGTCCCGATTCTTGTTAAAGCGGACGCCCGGGATCAGCAGCGGGCCTCCGAAGGTGCCTCCCACATTCTGATAACGGTAGCGTGGCTTTACGACATTCAACTTGTTGTTGAACCACTCGTTCGCGTTCAAAGTCTCGTGACGCCAATCATAATAAGCGGTTCCGTGATACTGGTTGCTTCCGTTCTTGATAGTGATGTTGAGCTGGCCGCCGTTGCGCGCGCCGTACTCGGCGTTGTAATTGGAAACGAGCAGCTTCACTTCGCCGACCGCGTCGACGCTGGGTGCGATGTAGCCGTTGATGCTGGGGGCGCCACTATCCTGGCTGACGATTCCGTCAAGCAGGACGACAACTTGCCCCATCTGCCCGCCATTGATGGTTGGCGTGTTCCCGCCCCATCCGCGCGAGTCGTGATTGCCAAGATCCTGCACGCCCGGCAGCGTTTTCAAAACGGCCAGGAAGTCGCGGCCGCGGACCGGCGTGTCGCCGATCTGCGTCAAGTTGACGTTCTGCGCGCGGTCCGAGCTGCTGGTCGCCACGTGCGCCGCTTCGGCCTACACTTCGATCGACGTCGACACATCGCCAACCGTCAGCCGGATGGTGTGCAGATCGACGCGCTCCTGTGAACTGATCGTGACGTTCTGCTGCTCATAGGTCTTGAAACCCGGCTGCGTGATTTTCAAGCTATAGATGCCCGGGATGATACTGCCGAACTCGAAGCTGCCGCTGGAACTGGTCCGGTACTCGCGCGGTTGGCGCGAAATGTTATTGATCAGTTGCACCTGCGCGTTTGCGATGACCGCGCCAGCCGGGTCCGCAACTGTTCCGATCACAGACCCTGTGACGGTCTGGGCGTTTGCCATTGGCATGAACGCCAGCAGCATGGCAGAAAGTAAGGTAGCTAGTTTCATAAAACGAATCCCCTGTGTACTGGATTGCGTCGTTGGCGAAAAAATCCACCGATCGTCAATACTTGGTTCCCAGTACAAATTGAAGCTGCATACAAACTATATAGTTGGTTGGCTCGGCAGTCAAGGGCTATAGGCGACATGTCATCCCCTCGGTTGACAACCGTTTCCGGGTCCGCTATAGTTCTGAAGTACTGATGTATCAGTGGTTTGTGAGTCACAGATGGTAATGATTTCCCCGTCGGCAACTCTTTTCGCTTTGCTTGCGAACCGTTGAGGTTGCAATTGGACCCGGAGAATTTGGCCATGGCCAGCAATGAAGACGACCGGCAGTTAGAATCACCGGAGCCGATCGCGGAAAAGGACTACGCACAGCTGCTTGATGAGTACAGTCATCTAGCTCCGCCGGCTGACGGCGAATTACTGCACGGGCACGTCCTCAAGATCAACGATAAAGAAGTCATAGTCGACTTCGGCTACAAGTCCGAAGGTCTGGTTCCGCTCGAGCAAGTCCTGCTGCCGGACGGGACAATCCCGTACAGTCCCGGCGATAGCATTGACGTGATGGTGGACCGCAACGGGCCTAGAGAGCCGGGTTACGTCCTCCTCTCGCACCGCAAAGCCAATGAAACACGCGCCTGGGATAACCTGGAACGGGCGCACCGCGAGAATCTTACGATTTCCGGCCGCGTGGTGGGGAAAGCGAAAGGCGGCCTCACGGTAGACGTTGGCGTGGAAGCTTTCATGCCCGGCTCGCAGGTCCATCACCGTCCGTTACACAACCTGGATATGTTTGTCGGCCAGGATGTACCGGTGAAAGTTGTGAAGGTCAACCGGCGCCGCGGAAACGTGGTCGTGAGCCGGCGTCTGGCGGTCGCCGATGAAGAAACAGCGCGTAAGGCAGTCGCGCTGGAATCGCTTGCCGAAGGCGCAATCGTC
>JANYCV010000472.1 GCA_025360145.1 Acidobacteriaceae bacterium | reverse complement strand
ATTTGGAGTAAAGCTTCCGTTCCCTGCTGCAAGTTCTTGATGCTGATCCGCTCGTCGTTGCCATGCGCCAGGCGGTCGGCTTCTTTATAGAACACCGGAACGCCATAGACGGCCATTCCCTTCTCCCGTAGAAACGCACCGTCACTCGCGCCCAGGCTGACATACGGCACCAGCATAGCCTTCGGCGCAGACTTGCTCAACACCTTCTCCATCGCTTTGTAGAGTGCCGTGGTGAGTGAGCTTGGTTCAGTGGCTGGCATCTGCTGGCCGAAGCCGGAATCGATCGTGATGGCAGGGTCGTTGATGATATTCTTGAACCGCTCCAGCACCTCTTCCTTGGTTTCGTTCGGAAGGCGGCGCACATCCACTTGCGCCTCGGCCGTGTTAGGAATGATGTTGACCTTCATGCCCGCTTCCAGCATGGTGGGGGAAACCGTAGTTCGCAGCATGGCGCCCATCTCGCGGTTCCTTTGACTGATTTCATTGGCAGCCTCGGCGGCGGTCTTGCTGTCTTCCAGCTTCGGCAGCAACGGCACAAGCCATTGATAGTCAGGCAGCGCCGCCATCTGCGCCAGATAGCTTCTGGTGGTGGTATTGAGCCGGACAGGCTGTTCCGCATCGGCCAAACGCGTGATGGCACGCGCCAGATGAACAACCGGGTTGTCGGGCAGCGGTCGTGATCCGTGGCCTGCGGTGCCCTTCGCAATCAATTTCACGCGCGTTGGAATTTTCTCCACCGTCTGCACCTGGCATACGCGCATACCGCCCGGAGTGTCCAACGCCGAACCGCCTTCGTTCAGCGCATACTCGGCATCGATCTTTGCGAACGCGTTCTTGATAAGCCACGTGATTCCTGTAGAGCCCGCTTCCTCATCGGCCTCCGACAGCAGAATGATGTCGCGATTCAGTTTGATATTCCGCTTCTTGATCTCAGCCAGCACGGCGAGTTCAGCCGCCAACAAGGATTTATCGTCCACTGCGCCCCTGCCATAGAGAACACCGTTCTTGTTCAACGCCGCGAACGGATCAACGGTCCACTGGCTGCGGTCGGCAGGGACCACGTCACTGTGGGCAATCAGCAGCAGCGGACGGTTCGCGCCGCTTCCCTTCAATCGGGCAATAAAGTTGAGCCGCTTCGGATCAGGACCGAGCAATTCGGCGGGGATGCCCAGTCGATCGGCGGTCTGCTTGAGGTACGTCGCGGTGCGCGTTTCATTGCCTGGCGGATTCGATGTGTCCTGGCGTATCATCGCCGTCAGGTACTCCACCACGCGCGATTGCAGCGTGTCCTGGGCTAAGGCCGTGCAGGCGGTGATCAGAAGCGTAATGAGAATTCGCATGGTTCCTCCGGCTTACTTCTTCTCTGGCAATGCAAAAACGTACAGAGCATTTCCGTTCGCCGGATGATGAATATCCGGCGCAATCTCCCGAGGCACATTCCGCGGGCTTCCACCGCCCAACCCTGTAGTCACGGCAATATACTGCGTCCCTCCGATGGCAAACGAAACCGGGTATCCTTGCACCGAAGTTCCCAGCCGGGTCTCCCACAGTATGGCGCCGTTATTCACATCCACTGCCCGGAAGTAACGGTCCAGATCCCCCACAAATGCCACCCCGCCCGCCGTCGACAGCACTGCCGTCAGGAACGGCGCACGTTGCAGAATCGACCACTTCTCCTGCATCGTCCTAACGTCATACGCCGCCAGCTTACCGATCTTGCCTTTGGCCTCCGGCATCTCAAGAAACTTCCGGTCCCCTGACCCGCCGCCGGAGCCTTCCTTGAATTCCACCGCACGGCCGGACATCTCCATGCAACTCTGGCTCAGGGGAATAATCAGTTGCCCGGTTCCGGGATGATAGCTCATCGCCTGCCAGTTGTGGCCGCCCTGGGTGCTGGGACAAACATACATCGCTTTGCCGATCTGCTGTTCTAGAATATCGTTGCGATAAGTAGGCTCGCCAGTCACGGCATCAATGCGCGAGAAGACGTTTTGAAAAACGGTTTCTTTGAAGCCGAGAAACTTTCCCGTTTCCCGGTTCAGCTTCCACAGTATCCCGGCCTTTCCAATAGAAAACACCAGTTTTTGTTCCCCGATATCCACCAGCACACGCTCAAAAACCTCGTCCAGATCCAGCGTCTCCCCAGGAACATGCTGGAAGTGCCAAACAAGCTTGCCCGTATCGGGATTCAGCGCCACCGTTGAGTTTGTGAACAGCCCCTTGTCACCCGGCTTCGCGCCGCGGCTCACGCGCAGCCACGGCTTAGCCTGCGCCACGCCCCAATAAGTCATGTTCAGGCCGGGATCGTAACTTCCGGTGATCCAAGTGTCACCGCCCGCCCGCAGCAGATTCGGAAGCTGCCCCCAGGTATCGCCTCCAGGCTGGCCCTGGCGCGCCACGGTCTGAAACTTCCACAGTTGCTTGCCGCTTGCCGCATCGTAGGCGCTGATAAAGCAGCCGTCTTCCTTGTATTGGCCGCACCCCATCAATCCTTGCACTACCTTGCCATTGATCACAATGGGACCGCCCGTATTGCCATAGCCTTTCTTGGGATCCTCAATAGCGGTCTGCCAGGCTATCTTGCCTGTTCGCGCATCCAGCGCGTAGAGCCGCGCATCCGTCGCCGCCACGAACACCTTGTCCTGATAAATCGCCAGACTCCGTGTCGCGCCGTACGCCGCTATGGAGTCGGGACCGATGCGGTTCTCCCAAATTAATTCGCCGGTGCGGCCGTCCAGAGCCTGCACGGTGTTGCTGGTGTTTGAAAGGTAGATGATGCCGTTGTGAACAATCGGCGTCGGCTCATTCGCGCCGCCGTCATTCATAGCCCACACCCAAGCCAGCCGCAGATCCTGCACGTTCTTATTCGTGATCGCCGTGAGCGGACTGTAACTCCACGCCTGATAATTACGCCGGATCATCAGCCAGTCGCCGGGATCGGGGTTGCGCAACATCTCATCGGTGACAGGAACGTAGTTCTTCACCTCACCGGCAACGGTTAATCCCTTTGGCCCGGACTGGCGCAACGCCGCAATCAGCGAAGCCGAGGCTTGGTTCAGTTCCTGCCGAAGTTCCGCCGGCATCTGCCCGTCAGCCAGAGAACCGATCAGCGCATCCGACGCCGCAGTCAGAGGCTGGCTTCCGGTACGGGCGCCATTCGCTTCCAAGAGAAACGCGGCCAGCTCGACGTAGGCATCAGCGCCAAGCCCTCCACGATTGCCCGGCGGCATGGTCGATTGCATGTAGCCGATCAGCGCGGCAACGGTGCGGGAACGCCAGGCCGTCAGGAAGTTCATGCCCGACAACTGGGGCGCTTCATTGCGCCCCGTCAGATCCGGCAGATGGCAACCGGCACATTGCGCCTGATAGGCCGCACGGCCAGCCGTGGCCTGCGATGCGGTTTGCGCCAGGGCTGTTACGGCCCCGGCAAAGTATAGAGCGGCGACCTTCCCATTCACTGGCGCACGGCCCAGGCCATGCCGTCCGGCTGCTTCCCGGCATCCAGGCGGCCGCTGACTTCCAGTGATTTCAGGTCCAGGATCGCCACATATCCATCCGGAGTGCAAGCCACGAATACACGCGCTCCATCCGGCTGCATCTGAATTCCGGCCGCACCGTGCCCGATGTTCACCCGCTTCTTCACCGCGCGAGTGGCCGCGTCAAAAATCGAGACGTCCGTCCCCCGCAAGGTCGAGACGAACACCATCTTTCCATCCGGTGTGAACTTCAACCGGTTCGCACCTTCCACATTGGCGGACAGCGTCTGCGTCACTTTCTTAGTCGCCATATCGACGATGGAGATTGTGCCGTCCTGCGCATTCGCGGCCCAAAGCTCCTTCCCGTCGGGCGAGACATCGAAGCCCTCGGCACGGCGTCCCACGGGGACCACCGTCTGCTCCCAACCGCCTTGCCCGGGGCCACTCGTCTTATCGATGAAGGTCATGGTGCCGGACCCGATGTTCGACGTAACGATCCGCTTCAGGTCGTCAGTCACGAAGATCATATGCGTTCCGTTTTGTCCAGTGCCCAGCACCAGATCGACCTTCTTCGTTACCGGATCATAACTGCCGATCGCCTTCGCGGCTTCGGCGGTGAACCAGGCTTTGCCGCCAGCAAACATCAATCCATGGGGAGCGCGCAAGGCCCCGAGGTCCACTGAAGGCAGCGCCTTCTGTTCGACGAGATCGATCACCGCGAGAGTGTTGTACGCCCCGCCGCCATAGTTGGAGACGAATGCGAGCTTGCCATCGGAAGACGCGATCACTTCGTGAGGGTCGGGGCCAACCGGAACCCGCGCCAGCACCTTTAAGTTCGATGGATCGACAATAGCAACAGTTCTTTCGGCCTTGGACAGCACTAACAAGGCTTTCGATGGAGTGCCCTCCGCGTGAACAACGACGGCTGTGAGCAGCGTCAAGAGGAGCATTACCGAACAGCTTCTGACCTTCATAGACTGCAAGTATATCCGAACATCCCGATAGCGTTCCCCTCCGGGAAATAGAGTCTCTGGGAATTGGAGTCGTAGGAGTCGTAAATGGCTTCCATTGATGTCCAGACGCCGCTGTTATTTTGATCCAGATGATATCCTGTTCCCGTAAGTGCTGCTGTTCTTTGCAGGTCGGGGAATACTCACGACATGGGCTGGAACTCTCCGAAACCTCGCATCTAGCCGTCCGGGTGCCGAGCCGCGAGGCTTCGATACTCAGCACCGGCATGACGGAAAGCACTTCTAGTGCGCTCTGCGTCGGCGCACTAAAAGCAGCCCGATTGCCCCTACGCAGCCATAAACAAGAGCATTGGCGATGACTGATGCGCCGACACGCAGCCAATATGTCGCCGGGTCGGCGGGGCCTACCCAACCACCGATGAGGCGCGCCGTGGGCCAAAAGACATTTGACAAATTCGTCAACAGGTTTCCATACTGCGGACTGTCGAAAACTAACGGGCTGTACCAGCAGGCTGCTAGAACCCCGGCAATGGTAGCTCCGAGCAGTCCACAGAGCACACCGAACCTCCAAATGGAAATCCTCATCATGGCGGCTCTTAGTTGCATCTTGGAATTCCGGTCCCATCGTCGCGGTTCCCGCTGTTCTGCCCAGCCGCCGGGAACGTGCACTGCACCGTCTGCCCGCCCACGGTCATCGCCGTCGTCTGCAACATGCTGCTGTAGGTCCGGCTATCGCTGATCCCCGTATAGCTCATCGACAACAACTCGTTCGCCGCCCCGTATTGCACTCCGTTCACCACCACGGCACTGCTCTGATCCGTCATTCCAGTAGCCCGGCGCATCGTGTCCAGTGTATACGCGCACGATGGCCCAGCAACGTCCTGCCGCACCGGAGTGAAATCAACAAGCTACGACTCGTCAGGTTCTCGTGGCCACAGCAAAGACTTTTAGTGCCTATTCTGGAGTCCATAGAATAAAATATCAGATGGATTAGCCAGAAAAGCAGCGGGACCGTTAACAAAACTTCCCAACGGAACTTGTCGTAACCTAGTCTGCGCCATAGCGCCGAATCCGCCAATCACACTGACCAATCCCGCAGGATAGCCAATCTGTACAACGGTTGCCGACAGAGCGTACAACGCGGCCTTGTTTCCAGTCAACCCTCCGCTGTTGGCTGTAACAGATATCCCTAAGCCGCTACGGAGTGACCCTTGATCGAGATCGTCGCACCAGAACCTATAGCCCGTGCGTAACCCATCTCGGCTCTTCCAGCCGGTGCGCGTCTGCTCATCAGGCAGTATCGAAGCGCCGCTATCTATGGAAGTAACTGCCACATATTTGCTACGCACCACCTCAGGGCGGCGCCGAAACATGACGCTTAGACTGTGCTCGGTGGTAAGCCAGTTGTAGGATTCGTGGATGCCGGTGCACAAGAATAATCGGAACCTCAAAAACTTACGGGGATCAGGGCCTAGGGATAGCCCGCTTACCCCGCAATCTTTAACTGCACCACTGTTTCCATATGGAAAGTCTGCGGAAACAGGTCCACCAGCGTAGTCTTCACAATCTGATACCCTGCTCCAACCAGCGGACCCAGATCCCGCGCCAGCGTCGCCGGATCGCACGAAACTATCGTAATCGCGCGTGGCTTCAGCCGGATCAAATCCCCTACCGCCCGCTTCCCCAGCCCGGCCCGCGGCGGATCGGCCAACACAAAATCCGGGGCTTCAGTTAGTGTCCCCAAATAATCCTCAACAGACCTTTTCACCGCAGTCAACGTCACTCCGGCCCGCTCCGCATTAAACTTCAAATCCTCGGTAGCGCTGGTCCCGGATTCCACCGCCGTCACTTTCGCGAACCTCCGGGTCATGCCCAGCGAAAACAGTCCGCCACCCGCGTAAAGGTCCATGGCCGATTCGCCCTCGGCCCCGTCCAGCGCCACCGCCACCAGCCGGTCCATCAAATGACGGTTCACCTGGAAGAACGAGTTATGGCTCACCCGAAAAACATCCCCGCCCACGGTGTAATCCAACGCTCCAGCATCGGCCCCGGGAATTGACTCCACGCACCAGTCGAAGAAATGCTTCGCTACCGGCTTTTCGGTTTCTAACACATTGACCTGGACCTCTGTTTCGTTCGTAAAGAGCTCCATCGCCCGCACAAACCGTGGAAATCGCCGGTCCTTCATCATCTCTTGCAATACCGCCAACGCCTCGTTCATCTTTGGCGATGAGATCGGGCAATGCGTGATCGGCACCATCGTGTGCGAACCCGCCTCCAGATAACCCAGCTTTCCATCGCGAAATTGAAACTGGCTGCGGTTCCGGTAGCCCCACGGATCGCCGGCGACGATTTCTACCTCGCCTATCGTCAGCTTGCCCACCCTCTGAAGCACCTCCCGCAGAATCAGCTCCTTCTGCGCAAGCTGGTACTCATAGGAAGCATGCTGATAATGGCATCCTCCGCATCGCAGAAAGTACGGACACGCCGGCGTCACACGCTCCGGCGATGCCTCCTCCACCCGCACCAGCTTAGTGCGCAGCAGATCCGGCTTGCTCCGGTCCGGCCTCACGGTCGCCCTCTCACCGGGCAAAACGAACGGCGTCAGAACCACGCGCCCGTCCATCCTTGAAAGCCCGTCACCGCCGTAAATCAGCTTTTCTACCACCACTTCGTTTGTCTCTGGAGTCTGCATCACGTTACGATTGAAAATTACCCTCTTACAAAATGAAAGCACGAGTTCTGTCTGGCGTACAACCTACCGGTAATCTGCACATTGGAAATTACCTTGGAGCATTGAAGAACTGGGTCAAGATCCAGCACGATTACGAGAGTATCTTCTGTATTGTAGACCTTCACGCAATCACGGTCTTTCAGGACCCGAAGGAGCTGCGCAATAAGATCCGCGAGGTAGCTGCCCTCTTCATCGCCTCCGGAATCGACCCGAAACATTCTTCCGTAGTCGTGCAATCCGCGGTGCCCGCCCACGCCGAACTGGCCTGGATGCTTACGTGCGTCACCCCCATCGGCTGGCTCTATCGAATGACGCAGTTCAAAGCCAAATCCGCCTTGCAGGAAGGTGTCCAGGAAACCGTTGGCGACGGCCTTCTTCAGTACCCCGTCCTGATGGCCGCCGACATCCTGCTCTACCAGGCCGCCATCGTCCCGGTGGGTGACGATCAAGCCCAACACCTGGAACTGGCTCGCGACATCGCCCAGCGCTTCAACAGCTTGTACGGCGATACGTTCGTGATGCCGAAGACCAGTCTGCCCAGCGTAGGCGCGCGCATCATGGGCCTGGACGAGCCCGACAAGAAGATGAGCAAGTCAGCCACCGGCACCGGTCACGCCGTAGGCCTGCTCGACCCCATCGATCAGGTTCGCAAAAAGATCATGCGCGCCACCACCGATTCCAACCCCGCCGTAGACTTTGAAACCATGGGCTTGGGCGTAGCCAATCTGCTGGCCATCTACCAGGCATTCAGCGGCACCGGCGATGATGAGATGAAGGCGAAGTTCGCCGGCATGCGTTACGGCGATTTGAAGAAGACCGTAGCCGGGATGGTGATCGAACACCTCGAACCCTTGCAAGCCCGCTACCGCGAGATCGTCTCCGATCCCGCGTATCTCGACGGCATCCTGGCGGACGGCGCAGCCCGCGTCTCCCCCATTGCCAACTCAACCGTGGACCTGGTGAAGTCCCGCATGGGCCTCTACACTTCCTGACATGAGTTCGTCGCCAGTCAATTTACCTGCATACTGGCGGCTGCTTCGCACCAACCGCAACTTCCGTCTCCTCTGGATCTCGCAACTGGTCAGCGAAATTGGCGACTGGCTTTACATGGTCTCCATCTACAGCCTGCTGCTGGAGCTAACAGGCAGCGCCAAAGTAGTCGCCTTCGCCTTCGTCCTCCAAGTGCTGCCACAGTGCTTCGCCGCCCCTACCGCCGGCGTCATCAACGACCGCATGAGCCGCAAGCGGATCATGATCGCAACCGACTGGTGCCGCGCCGCCATCGTCTTCGCGATGATGTTCGTCCAGACCCGTGAACTGCTGCCCATTCTCTACATCCTGCTCTTCACCGAGACCATCTTCTGGGCATTGTATGAACCGGCCCGCAGTGCCGTCATCCCCAGTATCACCAGCGGCGTCGAACAACTGGTAGCCAACGGGCTCTCGTCCACCACCTGGTCATTCACCCTGGCCATCGGATCGGCACTGGGCGGCGTCCTGGCCGCCGTCTACGGACGCAACACCGTGTTTGTACTGAACGCGTTGTCATTCGTCTTCTCGGCGTTGGTGGTCCGGCGTATGAAATTCGAAGAGCCCCATATAGCGGATCTTGCGCCACTTCGCGCGCGCGATCTGGTGGACTTCTCCCCCATCGCCGAGGGCGTCCGCTACGTCTCGCAGGACCGTCGCCTCCTGGCCACCATGTTCGTGAAGTGCGGTATCGGACTGATGGGAACCAACTGGGTGCTGCTGCCCATCTTTGGACAGAAGATCTTCCCCATCTCGCTGGGTGGCCTGGACCCGAAGTCCAGCGGCATGCTGGGCATGAGCCTGTTGATGGGATGCCGCGGCATCGGCGCCCTTATCGGTCCGCTGGCCGCCAGCATCTTCACCGGAGTGGATGAGCGCAAGTTCCGCACCGGCATTCTCTGCGGATTCCTGATCGGCGCAACGGGCTACATGTGCCTCGGTCTCTCGCCTTCCCTGCCATGGGCCTGCGCCGCCATCGTTCTGGCTCACTCCGGGGGCGCCATCGGCTGGGTCTTCTCCACAACGCTCCTGCAAATCCACACCAGCGACAAGTTCCGAGGCCGCGTCTTCTCCGCCGAATTCGCCTTCAGCATGTTTACGCTGTCGATAGTCAGCTACAGCGCCGGCGTCCTGGCCGATCAGGGCGTCCCGGTACGTACCCTTGCGTTGTACACCGGAGCCATCATTTTGATACCGGCGTGCCTGTGGGCAATAGCCCTGCGGCTGTGGCGCGATGCACCGCATGAAAGCCCTCGGCAACCGTAGGCGCAACCAGCCGCGATGCCAGCAGATCGATCACCGCCTCCGGTACCACTCGGGATCGGCCCCGGTTCCGCTCCTTGCACGCGGCCAAGGGAACGTCGAAGAACAGAGCCTCCACCTCGCAATCGTAAAGCTTCGCCATCGCGATATACGGCCGGCGATCCCGGATCGTAAGATGCGTGGCATCCACGTACGACACTGGACGCCGCAGTTGCAGCCGGTGCCGCAGCAGGCATCGCATCGAAGCAAACACCCGGCCGTGAATGGTCTGATTGGTGGCATCATCTATCAGCAGTTCCCGCACAGCATCGGAGGAGATCGCCGACACGCCCAGATTTCGCATATACGTGGACTTCCCGGATGCCGGCAAGCCCACCAGCACAACGATACGGGGGAGGCTAGACGACGTACTTCCCTGCCTCCAGCAGTCTCTTTGCAATGCCGCGCCGCAACTCAATGGAGTTCACCGGCTCAAACTTGGTGAACCGCTTCAGCACCGCAAGATTCATCCGCAGGCTATCGCCCTCGGCGCACGCGGCAATCACCGTCCGCGCCGACGACTCAATCTGCTCCATCGCCTCACGAAGGAACACAGCCGACATCGCCGCCGCATTCGTCCCCTTGGCCCCCAGCTTCTGCGTTCGCAGATAGACCGACTCCATGGCAAAGGCGTTCATCAGCACATCGGTGATCCCGGCCAGCACTTCCTGCTGCTCTTCCATTGCCGTCAGGAACCGCTGATAAGCAACGCCCAGCACGAACAAACCGGCCTTCTTCGCATTGGCAACCAGCTTCGCCTCTTCGTTCCCGCCACCGGTACCGCTAGCCGCCGGCCCGCTCAGCAACTCAGCCTGCAGCTTCTTCACCGCCTCCACCAACGGCAACTGCCCGCGCTGCGCCCGCTTCAGCATCATCCCGGTAGCCAGCAGCCGGTTGATCTCGTTGGTGCCTTCAAAGATCCGGTTGATCCGCGAGTCCCGGTAAGCCCGCTCTACCGCATAGTCCTGATGGAAGCCATAACCACCATGGATCTGCACACCCTCGTCCACCACGTAGTCCAGTGCTTCCGACGCGA
>JANYCV010000424.1 GCA_025360145.1 Acidobacteriaceae bacterium | reverse complement strand
TGCCTGAGCACTAGGGGGCGAGCCAAACCAGTACCGCCGCTGCTAGTCGAAAGATTTCACGCGAATGTCTTTGTACTCGATCCAACGATTCGACTGATGGGCCTGGATCATGATGGGCCCTTTTGTGGTCCGCTCCATCTCGTGATATTCCACTACGTTCTCGCCATTGATCCGCACGAGGCAAGTCTTTCCTCGGGCGATCAGTTGGAACAGATACCAATGTTCCGGTTGAATTTTCGGATACACCGCGCGCTTGTAACCGTAGAGAGAGCCCGTTGGATAGACGGCGCCCTCAACGTCATGCAACTGGATTTCGTAGTGTGACTCAGACTTCGCTCTTTCGGCACGAAAAATAATGCCACCGTTGTGATGATAACTACCGCGTATGTAGCATTGAAATTCAAAATCGCGATACGTGGCCTTCGTCGCTAGGTATCCAATATCATCGGCGCGGAGCACCGCTCCAAGGGTTTCCCACTTCGCCTTCCCTTCGGCCACTGTCCATTTGTCCATGTCTGCTGGAGAGGAGTAAAGCGTCTCCCATTTTTCCTTCGACGGCAATTCTTTGATGCGCAAATTCCGGAACCGCAGCGGATACGAAAGGGACTCGATGCCAAGGTATCCGCTCCGCAGACGGTGGCTGAGTTCCGGCACCGATTCCACATTCAGATTTTGTACCTGCTCGTCGTTAATCCACACTTGCAAACTAGGCCAGTCCATGGCGATTCGCATTGTGTTCCACTCGCCCTGGTTCTTAACGTTGACCCGCAACGGGGCGACAACAGGAAATACTGAGCCGATGGATTCAGCCAACATCTGGTGGTCTTGCTTTTGGAAAAGGTTGATCTTCATGCCGCAGTTCGTGTTCGGACCATGTTCCGGAGCATGCAGATAGATCCCGGAATTTGCCCAACCTTTGATAAAGAATTCGCAGCGGAAATCAAAATTCTCATACTTCTTCGCCGACCGGAGCCAAGTTGGATACCCCGATCCTTCGTGGATCACGATGGAGCCATCGTTCACGTAGAAGGCACTGTCGTGCCCTTGCTGCACGGTCCATCCGTTCAGAGTCTTGCCATCGAAGAGTGAGGTAAAGCCGTCGTCGGCGCCAAACAACAGCGGCGCCACGGGCAAAGCGGAAAGCAGGGTTCTGCGAGTCATGGTTATTCGCAAGTGTAACTCTTGCCGGGCTGCGACCCAAATCCGTTTAGTTTACGCGCAATGAATAGCGAACATACTCCGGCGAATGCGCTCCCGGCTGCGATGGCCGAACTCATCACAAAATGTCTTCTGTTCCTCACGCTTCTCCAACACTGGCTTCAAGGCGTCATCAAACTGAGCTGCCTGATACTACATAGGCCGGCCTTCTCTATGCCGCATAATTGTGTTTGCGCATTCCAAAACGCAAACCCCATGTTCACCGGAATTATTGAAGAGCTAGGCAAGATCCAATCACTCGAACGGCACGGAGAAGCCGCGCACCTTCGCGTCTCATGCACCGCTGTTCTATCGGACGCCACCGAAGGCTGCAGCATATCTGTAAACGGCGTCTGCCTGACGGCAATCGAAATCGAGCCTTCTTCGTTCGCCGCGGACCTTGCTCCGGAAACGCTACGGCGCACAAATCTAGGCTCACTGGCCGCGGGCGCGCAGGTGAACCTGGAACGTCCGCTACAAGCCAACGGCCGACTGAGCGGCCATGTAGTGCAAGGCCATATCGACGGAACCGGTGAATTTCTGTCGTTCGATCAACTCGACGACAACAACTGGTGGTTAAAGATCCGCATTCCCGAAGAACTCGACCGCTATGTAATATTCAAGGGATCGCTGGCAATCGACGGCATCAGTCTGACCGTAGCCGCAATTGAAGACCGCGTCGTCTCGGTCACCATCATCCCGCACACCTACGAACACACCGCGCTCCGCACACACAATCCCGGAGACCGCGTGAACCTGGAGTGCGACATCTTCGCCAAGTATCTGGAGAAGATGATCCGCCCTAGAGAATAGCCCCGGCATCGCCAGGCAAAAGAATCTGCCGGATTAACTTGATGGGCACGCCGCCCTGCTTCACGAAGTCATTGTGGAATGTCTCCAGCAAGAACGCATTTCCCTTCGCCTTCTTGTAATCCTCGCGCAGCTTCAGAATCTCCAGCTTGCCCAGCGTGTAATACAGGTAAGTGGGATTGAAGGCGCCGCGTCGCGATTCTCCGTAACCCACCTTCGGTTCCTGGAAAGCCTTCGCCACAAACATGTCCCGCCCCTGTTCCACCGTCATGTCCTGCGTATGCAGTTTGATCCCCGCCACATAGCGGACGTCCCGCAGTAAAGCTTCAGACAACTGCGCCAGCCGGATCTTCGGATCGCCGCCGCCGAATCCTTCCTCCAGCATCATCTGTTCGGAATAGTGAGCCCAGCCTTCCACGTTGCTGCTGCTATACAGCAGCTTCCGCGTCTTGGTGGGATACTTTGAGGCATACAGGAACTGCACGAAGTGGCCGGGATACGCCTCGTGAATGGTAATCATGTCCATCACCGGCTTGTTGTAAAGCCGCAGATGCTCTTCCGTTTCCTTCGCGGTCCAGTTCTTCTCCGGAGGCGTGATGTAGTAGAACGCCTCTTTCGCCTTCTTCTCATAGGCCCCGGGCGTATCCATGGACGCGAATGATCCGGAGCGTGCATACGGCGGCGTCTCCATGATGGTAGGCCGCACTTCGGAAGGAATGGTGATGATCTTCTTTTGCACGATGAACTGCCGGATGCTTTCGATGCTGTCTTTCGCCGATGAGATCAACGTCGCCGCGCTGGGATGATCTTTGGAGATCGATTTCATCACTTGAGCCGGAGTCTTGTCCGGATCGATCTTGCGCGCCGTCTCTACAAAATCCTTGTAGTCTTTTTCCAGGTTCGCTTCGCCGATCGCCAACACCTTATCAAGCGGCAGATCCACCATCTCTTCCCAAAGCAGCTTATTGGAAAAGTTCTTCGCGCCGATCGCATAAATCCCGGTGGACTTCGGCAGCAGATCGGTCTTCAAATACTTCACCACATCTTCGAAGGCCTTCACCGCGCCCTTGTTCGCCGTCTCGAAATCTTTCAGCAGCGCTGCATCGCCACCGGCTGCGGTCTTCGCCCAGGCGGCCAGCGTATCGCGGAAGAAACCAACCGACCCCGCCGCCTCTTCGATTGCGATTTGCGTGAACTCCTTCGGCGGAATGGTCATGTTCGCGCGCAGATCCTGCATCACCTTCGGTACTTGCCGCAAGCGTAAAATCACCGACCGCAAGCGCTCCGGACCTGGAGCGAAGTCGCGCTTGATCAGCAGGTCGATTGCGCCTCCCGGCAGCTCAATGTAAGCCTTCGGGCTGCGGCGCCACGTCTCAATCACCTGGATATCCTGCAATTCGCTTTTGATCTGCCCGTCCAGAATAGCGGCGTCAATCGCCTCATCGGTAGCCAACTTTTGGCGCCTCAGTCCATCCAGCCGCGCTTCCATGCTGCGAAGCGCGGTGACCCTCGCCTGAAACGCCGCCGCGGAATAGTCCTCCAGCTTGCCGTCGTATTCGTGAAATCCGCTCGCCGTACCCGACGTGGGACTGAATTCGAACAAGGCTTTAAAGTAGTCGTCCACGAATGCACGGAACGCTTCAGAAGCGATGGGCTCCACGGTAGTCACTGCCTTGTCTCCGGAACAGGAAACCAAGAATATAGAAACCGAAATCGCCAGCGCGCCGACGGTCCACTTGCGCATTACAGCCTCCAGTTCGAGCTTACCCTTTCAGTTCCTGCGTAATCTCAGACGCCGCGGCGCGGGCCTGCTCCACCTGGCCAACCTCGAAGCTGATGGCACCCACCTTGGCGTGTCCGCCGCCGCCGTAGCGCTCGCAGATGGTCGCCAGATTGTGTTTCAACGGCTTGGTCACCCAAGGGTTAGATCCCACCGAAACCTTCGTGCGAAACGTGGAGTTACTCACCGATACCGTATAGGTGGAATCCGGAAACAAATAGTATGGAATGAACTTGTTGTACCCTTCCAGCTTGTCCGCAATCAGATCGAAGAACACCACGCCACCGGAGTTGACCGCACTATTGCGGATGATATCGATTGACTTAATATGCCGTTCGTACATCGGCACATAAAGCTCCTGAATATCGGGCTGCGCGATGATTTGCTCCAGCGTCATGTGCCGCATCCAGCGGATGATTTTCTGGACGGTTTCGGATCCTTGCGATCCCTCAATCACCAGCGTCAGTTGCATCGCCGGAGCCCGCAGTTCCACTGCTTCCTGGGCACTCGCATACTGTGCGCCGTCGATGATGTCGGCCCACGTCACCAGCTCTTTCAGGTCGTCCGCTTCATAGCCGAACTTTTCCTTGACCACCGTGCGGATGAAGTTTGTGCATGACCGGAAACTCGGGTCATACAGCTTCTTTCCGCTATGGTCCTGCCGGAAATGCTCTGCATCCTCCGGAGAAAGAAAAGCGCTCTGATGATGATCGAACCACCAGGTCAGCTTTGGATTCGGACTGTATTTGAAATCGACGATCGCATTCTCATCGCCGTCAAACAAACTGTCTTCAAATAACTGCGATGCCTTATGCGCCATTCCAGTAAACAAAAACTCGGAATCGGGATAAAATTTATCCTCGAGAAACCGGCTGAAAAATGCTGCCGAGGCGGCTCCGTCGAAGCAGTGGTCGTGATAGAGAACTCGTATCCTCATGAATGTGTGGTTAACAATAGGAAAACCGTCCAGTTTGCCTTACTGGAGCGGTAAATGCAAGTCAGCCTCAGCGGAGGCGTGACTGGAGGCAAGGATGACACCTGGAATCTTGGAAGGAAAAGCATGCCTGATTACCGGCGGAGCGTCGGGAATCGGGCGCGCCGCCGTACTGGCGTTCGCCGCCGCCGGAGCCAATGTTTTAACCGCTGATATACAGAATTGCTCCTCGCCGGAGTTGCCCTTTTTCGCAATGGATGTCCGCCGCCCGGAACAGATCCGCGCCGCCGTGGCGAAGGCCGTTGCACTTTATGGCCGCCTTGATTGCGCTGTTAACTGTGCCGGAATCGGAGGCGTCCGCGCCTGCACGGCGGAATACCCGGACGAGGTCTGGGACCAAGTGCTCGCGGTGAATCTGACGGGAGTTTTCCACTGCATGAAGGAAGAGCTCGCAGTGATGCTGCCCCAGGGAAGTGGCGCCATCGTGAACGTTGCCTCCGTGGCCGGGGTCACCGGCTTCGCCCGCCACTCCGCCTACTCGGCCAGCAAGCATGGGGTAGTGGGCATCACCAAAGTGGCAGCCCTTGAGTATGCGCGGAACGGCATCCGAGTGAATGCGGTGTGCCCTGGCTTCACACGAACGCCAATGGTCGAGGAGATGCTGCAGGAGCGCCCCGGCCTTGAGCAGCGCCTGGAAGCCCGCATGCCGGTCGGCCGCTTTGGAACCCCGGAAGAGATCGCCAGTTCGATTCTTTACTTGTGTTCGGACGCCGCCAGTTTCATCACCGGACACGCGATGTTGCTGGACGGCGGGCTCACCGCGGGATAACCGTGTTACGCTGAAAATTCGGGAAATCAAGGCGGGCTTTGCGCACTATCGGAATTCTCATTGCAGCTGCGCTTCTATTACCGGGCAGCAACGCCTTCGCCGCTGAATGGCTGAAGCTCACCAGTCCGAACTTCGAGCTGTTTACCACCACTAGCGAAAAGAAGGGCCGCGAAGCGATTCTCTACTTCGAGCAGGTTCGCGATCTGTTCCTGCGCATTCGCCCAGGCTCGCTTGTGAACCCGTTGCCAGTCCGCCTGATCGCCTTTCAGAGCGAAAAGGAATACAAGCGATTTCGCATCAATGAATTCGCCTCCGCTTACTACATCGGTGGCGACACAAGGGACTACATCGTAATGGGCGACATCGCGGCTGAACACTTCCCGGTCGCCGTCCATGAGTATTCGCACCTGCTGATCCAGCACGCCGGACTCAAGCTTCCCCGTTGGCTTGACGAAGGCTGGGCGGATGTAAACTCCACCATGCACCCCGAGGGATCCCGCGTCACCATCGGCTCGCTGATTCCCGGACGAATGCAGACGCTCAACCAAAATAAGTGGATGAGCCTCGAAGCGCTTACAGCCGTCGCTCACGATTCTCCCGAGTACAACGAAAAGAGCAAGGCCGGTGTTTTTTATGCGCAAAGCTGGCTGCTGACGCACATGCTCTATCTCAGCAACACCTATCGCCCGAAATTTTCCGCATTTCTCGCAAGTGTGATTGCAACGAATTCTTCGGAAGCCGCGTTTCGGGATATCTACGGCAAGTCCTTGGTCGATGTGAAGAAGGATCTCGAATCTTACGCAAGTTCAAACTCCATCAACATAGCTGTTTTCGAGGGGAAGCTGGAGAAGCCCTCGGAGCGTCCGCTAGCGCAGCCTGCGTCCGATCTCGAAGCTGGCATAGTGCAAGCGGATCTGCTCAACCACCTGCGCAAGCCCGCCGAAGCAAAGGCTATCTACGACCGCCTGGCCCGTGACAATCCGAAAAGTTGGGAAGTGGAACAGGCGCTCGGCTATCTGGCTTGGCGAGCCGGCCGGAACGAATCGGCAAAACAGCATTTTGCGCGCGCCGTGGATCTGGGCTGCAACGACGGACAAGCGTATTTCGATTACGCGAAATTGCTGCAGGGCGATGGCGCGAACGATGCGGTCCTGACGTCGGTGCTGACAAAGGCCCTGGAACTGCGGCCTGGCCTTTCAGATGCCCGCCTGTTGCTGGGGTTTCACTACTACAACACGCACGACTACCATCGCGCGATCGATCAGTTGGGAAGGGTGAAAAACGTGGCGCCAGATCGTGCCGCGTCGTACTTCCAGGTTTTAGCCTATTCACAATTGGAACTGGGAAACACGAGCGGCGCCCGGCCGCATGCGGAAAAAGCGCGTGAATACGCCAGGACTCCGGAAGAAATCACCAAGGCCGGCGAACTGCTGAAATTCATCAACAGCGATGTGGTTCCGCCATCGCAGGAACTTCGCGCCGAGGGTGTCCTACAGGCCGTCGAGTGTCTCGGTCAGAAAACGAAGATTCACATCGTCGCCGAGGGAACACACCGGACATTCCTCATCGCCGACCCGTCTAAGGTGCAAATGAAGAAGCCCGGCACGCTTGAAATCGTCTGCGGCGAACAGAAGGGCGAGCCGGTTTTGGTGGAGTACACGTTGAACACAGATGCCTCGCTGAATGCCGAGGGGATCGTCAGGACATTGGAGATCAAGAGCAAGTGAGCGAGCCCATCAATTTCGACCGCGCCGAGTACGTGGAAGTCTCTTCGCTCAATTGCAAGCTCTGCCGCCAGCCGCTGGAAAACAAGTATTACGATTTGGGCGGCGCAACCATCTGTGCTCCATGCCGCGACAAAATCGAACAGGGCCGGTCAGCCGATGCCGGTTCGCAGCGCTTCCTTCGAGCCGTTGGTTTCGGACTTGCCGCGGCTGCGGTCGGAGCGGTGATCTACGCATTGATTGTGAAATTAACGGGATTCGAATTCGGTCTGATGGCGGTAGTGCTCGGATACGCGGTGGGCAAGTCGGTCAGCGTCGGCTCGTACCATCGAGGCGGCCGCCGCTACCAGGCTCTCGCGATGGCATTAACTTACATTGCTATCTGCGTCGAGTATGTTCCGCAGATGCTCAGCAGCGTGGGGAAAACGCATTCCGCCTTCCTCATCGCCGTTGCCTTCGTCATATCGCTGGCCGCGCCGTTTCTGATTCTAGTCGAGCATGGCGGTTCGGGGATTCTGGGATTGTTCATTATCGGCATCGGCCTCTACGAAGCCTGGAAGCTGAACAAACGGGGAGCCCGCGAAATCGCCGGCCCATTCCCCATTTCACCTCCTCAAGAACGGAGTTCTCTCATTGCAGGCTGAAATAGCGGTGACCTGTCCATCGTGTGGTATCGGCGTGGCGCCGTCGATGTTGAGCTGCCCCTCCTGCCACAAACTCATCTACGCGGAGGCCCTGAATCAACTGGCCGCCGAGGCCGAGGCCGCGGTCGCAAACGATCCTCGGACCGCGCTGGCCGCATGGCGTAAGGCGCTGCCTCTGGTCCCGGGCGGGACCACTCAATACACCGCTGTCTCAGAGAAAATTCGCACCCTGCAAGCCGAGGTCGATGGGACGAAAGAGCCATTTTCGTTAAAAGGGTTGCTAAAGAAAATCGGTGGCATCGGCCCCATCGGCATCGTCCTGCTCATCCTCAGCAAGGCGAAATTTCTGTTCCTCGGCCTCACCAAGGCCGGAACATTCTTTTCCATGATTGTCGCCTTTGGTGTATACCTCACCATCTACGGTTGGAAGTTCGCCGCCGGCCTCATCATCACCATCTACATCCACGAAATGGGACACGTCGCCGCGTTGCTGCGCTTCGGAATTCCAGCCTCCGCGCCGATGTTCATTCCCGGTTTCGGCGCCTACGTCCGTCTGCACCAATATCCAGCCAATCCCGGCGAAGATGCGCGCGTTGGGCTCGCCGGGCCGCTCTGGGGCCTCGGTGCCACACTCGCCTGCGCGGCCATTTGGTATCTCACCGGATCGCACATCTGGGCCGCCATCGCACAAGTCAGCGCCTTCATCAATCTGTTCAACCTGATGCCGTTCTGGCAGCTCGACGGGGGCCGCGGCTTTCGCGCGCTATCGAAAATGCAGCGCTGGATTGCCTGCGCGGCATTGGGCGGCCTATATGCCATAACATCCTCCGGCCTGGTGATCATCCTGCTGATCCTCGGCGTCATTCGAGCCATCTCGAAGGACGCTCCAGAGGAGCCGGACACTCCCATGTTGGCACTCTACATTTTTCTGGCGACCGCGCTCTGTTTCCTCACCCTCATACCAGTCGCGGGTATCCCTCGGTGATCCAGACCGAGGACGTCGCGAGTCTTATTCGAACCTTCGGCACCGCCACCGATGGCGAAACACAAAAGAGCAGGGAACTGATCCTCGCGCTACTCGCTTACTCTGCGGCGCCATTCTCGCGGGACATCTATACTCCCGGTCACGTCACCTGCACCGGCGCGGTGCTGGCGCCTGGCGGCAACGCGGTCCTCTTGGTGCATCACAGGCGGTTGGACCGCTGGCTGCTCCCAGGCGGCCACGTAGAGATGCAGGACGCCACGATTGGCGATGTTGCCCGCCGGGAAGTCGTGGAAGAGACCGGTGCGTTACTCGCAGGCGCGGCACCGCTACTGGTCGGCGTGGACGTCCATCCAATCCCGCCGAACAAGCGCGAACCGCTCCACCTGCACCACGATCTGATCTTCGCCTTCCGGGCCCACTCGGAACAGTTCCGGGTCTCTGAAGAATCCCGCGCGGTGGCCTGGTGCCCGCTCGATCAGTTCAGCCGTTACGATCTGCCGGCCAGTATCCGCCGCAGTGTTCTTCGCGCCCTTTCAACCTAAATCCGGCAGTTCAAACACTGCGGGCTGGGTATGTGCTTGACTCAAATAATTACTACGGCAGTAGCCCAGGTAGGGCGGGCCCCCTGGCCGGCGCGGGACGCCCTCGTCCCGCTGCTGGAAGCGAAACGAAAGCCCAATGCGCCAGCCACACGAAACGCTGCCAG
>JANYCV010000423.1 GCA_025360145.1 Acidobacteriaceae bacterium | reverse complement strand
CGTTCCAGGGCTACCGCGGCGCGGCCACCGGGTCCAATCCAACGGTGGCGGTTCTGCTCGACGACTCGAAGACCGTGACCGCCACGTTTGTGCAGCCGCCGGGAGTGACGCTGACGGTGGCGACGAATCCATCGGGTCTCGTTGCTCGGATTGGAACCAGCGGCGCGTTCACCCCGGCGCCGCTGGCGCAGGAGGTCCCGGCCGGCCAGACCCAGACCGTTAGCGTAACCGATCCGCAGGTGGTGAATGGCACAGGATTCCGCTTCTCAGGCTGGTCTACGGGCGGTTCGACCGCAACATCGACAGTGGAGCCCACCGGCGACATCACGGCGACGGCGATCTTCCGGGCCGCCTGCCATGTGGTAACCGCCACCGTGGCGGGTTCCGGCGGCACGGTGGCTCTGAGTCCGGCTACTGGTGCGTTGGCCGGGTTCCCCGCCGACTGTTACGCTCCAGGCGCTCAGGTCCGGATCCTGGCCAACGCGGATCCCGGATTTGCCATCAAGGCGGTATCTATCACTACAGGCGGTGCCACGCAAGCTGTCACCACGGCCAATACTCCAGTCATCGTGAACAGTCCCATCACCGCGACGGTAACCTACGTGCCTAGACCCGCGACAATCTCGACAATCTTCCCTCCTGTCGCGACTGGCGCGGTCAATCAATCGAAAATGTTCTTCTCGAACCCGACGCCGACGCCGGGCAGCAACCTCCGCATAACCGAGGTTACTTTCCAGACGACGGGAGGCGCCGGACCGGTCACGTTGGTGAGTAAGCTGCCGGTCGTTTTCGGGAATCTACCAGCCGATTGACAATCGAGTACGCTACAACTCGTTTATCAAATTACGGCGAGTGTCACAACCTTCAACATCTTCGTAACCGTGGAGGTGTCGAATGCCAACGGAGACGTGTTCACGAATCAAGTCTCGATCGGCCATTCGCGGCCCAGGTGAGGAACGAAACTGAGGAATATTGACCTCTCCCCGGCCAGGCTATTCAGAACCTCTTCACAATCATCGGTAATATGGGGCCGCCTGCCGGGGTGACGAACAGTTTGACGACCCCGCCGAACAACATCAACCCAACAACAAGGCCGCTGCCCGCTGTAAGCTGAACGCATTCATTGACCAGCTCAATGCCAAAGTCGCGAACGGTCAACTGACCCGGGCCCCGGCAAAATAGGACATGCTGGGTATGTGCTTGACTCAAATAATTACTACGGCAGTAGCCCAGGTAGGGCGGGACCCCTGGCCGGCGCGGGACGCCTTCGTCCCGCTGCCCGAAGCGAGACGAATGCCTCAATGCGCCAGCCACACGAAACGCTGCGATACCGCACCCACTTGAGTCAAGCACATACCCAGTTAATATAATTTGCCCGGCCGTCCCCAGTGCCCCTACAACGCTGGCCCATTGTTTCAATGCGGTATTCATTCCATTACATTGTTCACCGGTTCCGCTCACACTCGACCCGGTAATGCCGATATGGAAAATGAGGAAGGGTAAGGTGTTTCAAACTGATTCAAGCGCGCTCAAGGTCGAGACGCTATATTCGATGGCGGTGCAGCAGAAGCATTTCCGCCAGTTGCTACAACTGCATGCCGACTGGCTGGGGCAGCGTCCAGGGGGCGTCCGGGGAAACTTCGCCAGTTTCGTTTTTAGCGACATGAAGCTGCCAAATACCGACTTTCGTAAGGCATTGCTGCAAGGAGCTTGTTTTGTTCAGTCGGACCTGACTGGGGCTGATTTTGCGGGCGCCATTCTGGACGGAGCGGATTTTCGGCACGCTGTGGCCAATGGCTCGGATTTCACCGGAGCACGGATCGATGGAGTACGCTTCGATGGAGCACAACTGGTTGGCGCCACATTCTCTGAAGCCGTCATTCAACGGACCCATTTCAACAAGGCCCGCATGACCAAAGCGCAACTCATCGAAGCGCAGGTTCAGGACGGCGATTTCACTGAGGCCACCCTGAATTCAGCCAACTTCAATCAAGCGACTATTTCCGGGTCCAAATTCGGCAATGGGGAGATGGAAAACGCGCTGTTCTATAATGCGCGTCTCAGTTCGTGTAGTTTCGCCGCCGCGCACGGCAGCGGTGTCAACTTCTCCAGCGCGCGCATCCAGATCTGCGATTTCACGCGCGCCGAGTTGCCGGATTCGCGCTTCTATCGCGCTAACATCGCCAGTGCCAGTTTCACCCAGGCTCAGCTTCGCGACTGTGATTTCCGGGAAGCCATAGCCTCGGGTACCGACTTTTCCGGGTCAACTCTCTGCGGCTCCCGGTTCACAGGCGCAAAGCTTTACGCCGCCGACTTTCGAAACGCCAATCTGAGATCGGCGCGGGAGATGACATCGGACCATCTGTGCCAAGCTAGAACCTCGGAACAGACCACACTGCCGAATGGGAAAAACGGGCCGTATCTGAAGAAATCGGGCGCCGAGAAGGCTGCGCCTCGCTAACAGACTCAATCCCCGGAAACCCTGGCCGGCTTTGAAACCTTTACCGGCGCCGAAATCATGTCGAACAAACTGCGGATCCCTCTCCACTGCCAATGCGTGCTTGCACCGGAAAGCGCCAGCATTGCCACCGTTAGTACGCCCGCCGCAATCGCGCATTGGCCATAGGTCAACGATTCTTTCCAGAATCCGAACCACCGCCCGTAGACCAGCTCGATGTGTACCCAGTACACCAGCAGCGACGTGACGCCAAGTTGCCGTACCCAGCTCCAGCCTTCGCCCGCGCCGTGATGCGTCCAGAGAAACGTGAAGGAGAGCAGCACCAGGATCACACCCAGCTTAATGAAGATCAGGCCTGGGCTATTCAACCAGAAGTCGCTGTTGGAATATAGCGAATAGGGAAGATTAGAGAAGTACTGCGCGGTGATAATCAGGCCAAAACCGGTGATGGCGCACCACTGCATCCCGCGGTGCATCTGTTCGGCAGTCACCAGCCGCAGAATGCTGCCTGCACTTAATCCGAACGCGACAAAAGCCGCCCAGGGGAAGAAACTGAAATAGAGCGTATCTGGCACCATGTACATGCGGACATACTCGGGAAGCGATGCCGGATCGATCAGCGATATCACCGGCGATGCCACCGCGATCGCTAGCCCGATTACAATTCCGTTGCGTGCCCGCTCGGCCGTGGTAAATACTGCAAGGAAAGAAATGGCTAAAATCGACACCGCCATGCAGTTCAGGATGTCCACCTTCAGCAAATCCCTCCAGGCGGTGTAGGGTTGGCCGAACAGCCACAACTGGAAACGGAACAACGCCGCCAGCAGCGCAAGGTATCCTGCCCTTTGGAGTGAGGCGCCCAAACGCTGTGCGGCGCTTAAGCCCGCCTTCTCCCGCGCGTCCATCAGCAGGGCCAGCGTGACGCCGCTGAGGAACAGGAAAATGGCCGGTGCGATTCCACCGATGAACTGTGAGATTACGTAGGCGCCACCCTCGCGGAGGTCGGTTCGGGTGAAGGAGTGGAACACGTGCCCCTGCAGCATGATAATCGCCGCCATGCCGCGCGTCCAGTCCAGAAACGCCAGTCTCGACTTCCCGGCGGCAGGTGAAGCGGCTACGGGTTGTGGTTCAATTGCGGTCACGCTGAGGATATTCCCGCTTCACGTTTTTGGGTAATTTCAACGCCAGCGCGTCTTCGGTGAGTGCTGGGTTGTAACGGATATTTGAGTAGGTGAACGTCTTGTAATCACCCGAGGGCAGCAGCACTTTCTGCTGCACCGGCAGTGTCCCGTCTTCGGCAAACCAGACCTCGATTCTGCTGAACTGCGCCTTCAACTGGCTGGACTTCGGGGTCAAATTCAAATGATAAGTCTTTCGACCGGAAACCGTTTCCTCGCCCGCGAACTTCGCTTCGTAATTGGCTTGCAAGTCCTTGCCGGTGGTCCCGAATCCAACCAGGATCACCTTGCTGACCAAATCGCTCTGTTTCCCCAGGTCAATCTCTTGGACCGTTTCAATTTTCGGGAGATAGAGCTCCGCCTTGGTTCCGCGCAGTGTCACGAACCGCTGTTCCGGTTTGGTGAATTCGATCTTCACGTGCAGTTCCTTGGGTTTGGCGCGACGGATTAGAATCGTTCCGCTCTCCACGGATTTATCGGCAATTACCTTGGTAAACTCCAGCTTTTCCACGTCCGCCGCCATTCCGGAAAACTTCGGCGCCGCTATATCGATCTTGGCCAGCACATCTTGCAGTGTTACTGCGAACAGATGCAGCGGAAGGGCCGCCAGACAGAGAAAGATTGGATAGATTCGAGTGCGCATATTGGGCCTTGAAGCGCGTTATTGCGAACGAGTGTAGGCGAAGTAACCCTTCACCTCTTGCTCGGCATCGAAAAGTGGCAGTAACCGGACCAGCGTTTCCTTCTTACCGAACCGGGATTTCAGCATCGATTCCACCTTCGCGCCTCGCTCCGCCTCCGGAACCGGGCTGACTAATTCCGGTTCTACAAAGAAAACATTCGCTCCGTTCTCTTCCGGCAATCTTATGATGTTGCTGGCCCTCGCTTGGTCGCGAAAAATCGATCGGGGGGTTAAAAAGATGAAGGCCAGAATCAACACCACCATCACGTCATACTGCCACCCGGCGCGCGGATAATCCCAGAGTAGAAATCGTTTCATATCAAAGAATTTCCCGGCTTAGCATCCAACTTCGATTTTAACATGGAGGTTAACGGCCCCCATGCCTGGTGTCCTGTCCCCTAATAAGGGCATCGATATATTTGATGACACCAGCATCGCCGGTTGACGCCGCCTGCCGCTCAATCCACGCCAACTCAATCCTCCACGTCGGGTTTGCTGTCTGCGTTAATCTTACGGGCTTGAGCCAGGCGCTCACGAAGGTCAGCCGGGAGCTCACTTTCCAGCGACGGTGTGATGAGACCGGCTTCATCCAACGTTTCGATGTGCGTCAAGTCCCTTGGTCTAAGCGAGTTCAACTTCATCTGAAGTAAATCCCGCAGTGGGGCAACGGGTACTGTGACACCGAACAAATGTTTATCTTCGGGGTGTATGTCAGGATGGGGATGAGGCTGCGTCGTTTTCGATTTCTCCCCTACAAAAAGAAGATGAATGGCTTCCGCTGAGTCCTGATTTGGCCGCCGCAACATGTAACCGCCCATCATCTTCTTTGCTTCGTATCCAAGCGGTTCCGCTGCTTTCGAGATGCGGTCCAAATCACGTCGATAAACCAGCATATCGATATCCCTTGTTACAAATGATCGACTCCGATGATGGTCCAGAATATGGGCGTTTACGGCCACGCCGCCGACTACCTCGAATCGCACACCAGCTTCCCGCAGCGATTTGACGATGCCTTCCAAATCGTCAACTAGTGAATACATGCCCGACTCGAAGATAATGTTGACGCCGCCATACTTGGCCGATTCATCTATCCACTGCTGAAAGCTCATCATAGCGTGTCATCCTGCCAGCTTAACTGAATACAAACGCTCCTGCCAGATTCGCCGGCACGGTGCCAACACCTTGTCGTGACGTAACAGTTCAGATACCCCTGAATTCCAGTGGAGCCGGTCACCCATTCTGTCCCCCGGGCTGCCACGGCGCGTCGCGCAGAATTGTCCAAGCTGGGTATGTGCTTGACTCAAATAATTACTACGGCAGTAGCCCAGGTAGGGCGGGCCCCCTGGCCGGCGCGGGACGCCCTCGTCCCGCTGCTGGAAGCGAAACGAAAGCCCAATGCGCCAGCCACACGAAACGCTGCCAG
>JANYCV010000369.1 GCA_025360145.1 Acidobacteriaceae bacterium | reverse complement strand
GGGCTCCGGCGATTTGATCACTCGCTTTCTGCGCATCAACAGCGATCTGCGTAAGTCGAACAACGGCACGCTCTCCAATCTACGATTGCAGTCCGAGCAGAAAATCCTGTGGGAAGGACCGTTCGTGCAGCTTGGAAATTCGAAGGTGGAATCGCAGTTCGCCGACCAGCGGTCCTACATATACAAGGGCAAGAAAGTGGATCGGCAGATGCACCTCGGATTCGATCTCAGTGTGACGAAGAACGTCGCGGTAGTGGCCGCCAACTCTGGGAAGGTTGTGTATGCGGCCGATCTCGGCATTTACGGAAACTGTGTGGCGATCGATCACGGCTATGGATTGCAATCGATCTACGGGCATCTCAGTTCGATTGATGTGAAGCCGGGCGATTCCGTAAAGAAGGGCCAGACGATCGCGAGGAGTGGAGCAACGGGACTGGCCGGTGGAGATCATCTGCACTATTCGATGCAGGTGGACGGCGTCCAGATCAACCCGGTGGAGTGGTGGGATGCGCACTGGATCCACGACCGCATTTTGAGCAAGCTTCCGGGGAAGTGATTGGCTCAATCCACCGGCATTTTGTTCAGTGTGAGCCAGTAGGCGCCGATTGCCTGCACGGCTTTGACGAACTGGTCGAATTCGGCGGGCCGGCCGACGTAGCTGCTCGCGCCGGCGAGGTAGCAATTGCGAATTTCGCAGGCCTCCAGGAAAGAGCCGAAGATCACCACCGGAATCAATCGGGTCCGTTTGTGTTCCCGAATTCGAATCAGGACTTCGGTGACGCTCAAACCGTCGATGGCCGAGCCGAGCAGCACCAACCGGGGATTCGAAGGGCCATCGCGGTCGCTGGCAAAGAGGTTTTCCAGGGCCTCGGCACCGTCGCGGGCGATATCGATTGCTTCCGCAAATCCGGCGTTGCGCAAGGCATCGACAATGAGGATCTCATCGTCGGAATTCTTTTCGACGAGCAGCAGGCGTGAGGAATCGGGGACCAAGGGTGAGCCGGCGAGGCGGATAGACTCTCACTATGGTAGCGCTTGCCAGCAGCGTATTGGCGGCGAGGCGCGCCGGTAGCGGACAATAGACGGAGAATGAGAGTTACTGTAACGGGAACTGGATACGTGGGCACTGTCACCGGCGCCTGTCTTGCTTACCTCGGCCACCGCGTGACGTGCGTAGACACGGACGCGCACAAAATTGCGGTTCTGCAACGGGGCGGGATGCCGTTTTACGAGCCGCATCTGCAAGAACTTGTGGAGATCGTATCGAAGAACGGCGCGTTGGACTTTACAACGGAAATCGAGGCCGCCGTTGCCCAGAGCGAGGTGATCTTCATCGCAGTGGGAACGCCGCCGCGGCCGAGCGGAGAAGCGAACCTGGCCTTTCTGGAGGCGGTGGCGCGCAGCATCGGCGCGGCGATGGATTCTTCGCGGTTCCGGGTAGTGGTGAACAAGTCGACGGTTCCGGTGGGCAGCGGCAACCTTGTAGGCACCCTGGTTCGCGAGGGGATCTGCGAAGCCCGGCCGGGCCAGGAGAAGCGCATCGCGTTTGCGGTGGCCAGCAATCCCGAATTTTTGCGTGAGGGCTGCGCACTTTCGGATTCCCTGTATCCGGACCGGATTGTAGTGGGCACCGAAGAAGAGCAGTCGATGAAGGTGCTGCGCGAACTGTATGGTCCGCTGATCACGCAGGAGTTTGCGGCGCCGGAATTTCTTCCCCGGCCGGAGGGCATGGGGCAGGTTCCGTTGGTGACCACGACGCTGACCAGTGCGGAGATGATCAAGTACGCATCGAATGCATTTCTGGCGACGAAGATTGGATTTGCCAACGAAGTGGCGAATATCTGTGAGCGGGTGGGCGCGGATGCGAAAGAAGTGATGGCGGGCATCGGCCTGGACAAGCGGATTGGGGCTGGCTTCCTGAATGCAGGCATTGGATGGGGCGGCAGTTGTTTCGGCAAAGACATTCAATCCCTGCTGCACACCGCGCGCGACTACGGCTACCAGGCGCGGCTGCTGGAGGCTTCGCTCGAAGTGAACCGGGCGCAGCGGCATGTGGTGATCCAGAAGCTGTTGGAGAAGCTTTACATTCTGAAGGGCCGGACGATTGCGCTGCTGGGCCTGGCGTTCAAGCCGGATACGGACGACTTGCGCGATGCACCCAGCTTGCAGATTGCCGAGCGGCTGCTGCAAATGGGCGCGCGGATTAAGGTTTACGACCCGGTGGCGATGGATGCGTGCCGGGAGCAGCATCCGGAGCTGAAGATTCAGTATTGCCATTCGACTCTGGAGGCGGTGACGGACGCCGATGCGCTGGTGGTGGTAACCGAATGGGACGAGTTCCGTACGGCGAGCCTTTTCGAGATGGGGCGGCGCATGACGCGGCCGGTGCTGGTGGATGGCCGGAATATTTACGATCCGGAAGCGGCCCGGGAGGCTGGATTCGACTATACGGGTATCGGCCGACGCGAGAAGATAGCCAAAAGGGTTGCGCCGGTGGAAGCGGCCGCGACCACGCAAGTTTAGGCGGGTTTTGGTGGCAGGCTCTTTGTAAAGAGTGCCTTCGGGTTAGCGATTCAGCGGTTGCGAAAGGCTTGGATGCCTCCGTTGGGTTTGATTGTGTTTTTTTGCGGCCGCGGCACGAGGGCGTGCCGCGCGGACCTGGGGTCCGCCCCACCTCCGGACTCGAGAATAGTTCCTGCTTTTCGTGCTTCACGGGCGGCTGGCGTATCCACGCGTTCAACTTCAGCTCTGCGGAACGATCCGGGAATGGTGTTTGCAAAACGGGCTGCGGTGTACGAGCAATTCGTCTTTGGCTGCAATTGCGATCGACATGCCGGGAATGCCCTGAGGGGTCACCCACAGCGCACGTTTGACGCAATGGGCTTTACGTTAGCGAATTTCAGACAGCGGGAGCGGTTGGACGATCGAGTTGCTGATATTGGAAACGATTTCCGGATCGCTGAGCCCTGGCTGGGCTCTCATTTTTTGCCATTCCGGATCACTCCCGAATGCCTTCCACGACTTTTCCCGCGCCGCCAAATCGTCGAATGCCAACATGTATGTGAGGTTTGGCATCTTCCTGCCCACAATGGTTTCGCCAAAGAACACGGGCAGCATGTTCAGCCGGCGGAAGATCGCGATCTCGCCGTCGTTGAACATCCCGGCTTTGCGTTTCAGGGTGTCTATGTTATTCGATTCGTAAGTTCGCAACTCGAAAATCCGCGGCACCCGCTTTTCGTCCCGTGGCGGAACCACAACGTCCGGCACGCTGTCGAATCCACGCAACAACGTGGTTTCCATCCGGACGTAGGTCGGCCCGCTCGCGCGATAGGCGTCCCGTTCCTTTTCGAATTGCTTGTCCTTACTCAGTTTGTCGTGTGCCTCGTCCCACGCCTGAAGATTTGGATAGCTCGAAAGAACCAGCACGTACGGACTGTCCGGCGAGATCAAACTGCTGAACAATCCCACTGGCCCGGAGCCAGCGCGGCGGAGCGCCGGCAGATAGGACTTGCTTAAGTGCTCGATACTGCGCGGTCCCATGCCGTCGACCGTGTTGCGCAACTGGAACTGACGCAGCTCGATAATCGCCTTCTTCGACTCCGCCGCGCTTAGAGGCATCGCCATCGCCAGAGATCCTCCCGTGCCGATTTTTAAGAATGTCTTCCGATCCATACGTTCCGACTGTATCGGGTCTGCTCATCGCGCCGCAAGTCGTGGTTCGGGAATGGCGCCAAATCGCCGTTCCCGCGACCGGAACCAGGCTACGGCATCTTCCAGGTCCCGGGCGCCGAACTCGGGCCACCGCCGCTCGATGAACAACATCTCGGCATAGGCACATTCCCACAGCAGGAAATCGCTCAGTCTCCGCTCGCCGCTCGTCCGGATCAGCAGGTCCACGTCAGGCCCCACCCCGGCGCTCAACGCCTCGCGGGACCAATCCCCTGAGACGCCGCACGCCCGGGCCGCGCGAACCATTTCATCGCGAGAAGAATAATCGACGGCGAGCCGAAGATGCAGAACTCCGCAATCCCTGGTAGCGCCTTCCGCCGATGCGATGGCGGCTACCACGCTGGCGGGCAACCGGTCACGCCGGCCGATCACGCTCAGCCTCACGCCGTTAGCGGCGCACCGCTCGACTTCTTGCTCCAGATAGATCCGGAACAGCCGCATGATGGCATTTACTTCCTCCGGAGGACGCCGCCAGTTGTCCGAAGAGAATGCGTAGAGAGTCAGGACGTCAATCCCGCAGCCCGGCGCCGCCTCCACAGTTCTGCGAACGGCGTCAGCGCCTTTCCGATGTCCGGCAATGCGCGGAAGACCGCGATCCGCCGCCCAACGGCCGTTCCCATCCATGATGATCGCGACGTGACAAGTACTTTGTGTCATAAAGTAAAGGGACAAAAAAAATCGCGGCGCTACTTCTCGCGCATCGCGTGGATCAGCGCTTCCATGTGATTCAGATATTTCTCAAACGCTCTTCGCCCAGCCGCGGTGAGCCGGTATTCCGTGCGAGGAATCCGGCCCGCGAACGATTTTGTCGATGCGATATACTCCGCCTCCTCCAGTTTCCGCGCATGGACGCTCACGTTCCCGTCAGAAGTATTCAGCAGCTTCTTCAAATCGCTGAACGTCAGCGAACGGTTGGCAGCCAGCGCACTCACGATCCCCAGCCGGACACGTTCGTGAATCAACCGGTCCACTTTCGCGGAACGGTTGATAACGGTCTCCGCGGCACGCGTCTTAGAGGCTGCCGCCTGTTCCACCTTCTCATTCCGGGGCTTCCGCGCAGCGGATTGTTTAGCCACCGTATCTCCTTGCGATCACCACGCCGAAGAGAATGTGCAGTCCGCCGAAGCCCGCCGCCAGAAACGCGTCGTTCCAGATGGGCGGGCAAAAGAATGCGCATCCACCCAGGATTACAAACGCGAGGCCCATCACCGGAACGATCCGGATCGAAAAAGCACCGCCCGTAACGATTCCGGTGCCGTAGAGGCAGAGCCACATCCCTGGAACCAATGCTGGAACGCCTGCCCGGTATAAAACCAGAGTTACCAGCGCACCCATCAGCAAGGGCGGCGCGAAACTAAGTACAAACTTTCGGCCCGGCGGAGAAAACAGCGAGGTATGCGCTGTGCGCGCTTTACGCTCCATCGCGAATCCACCTATAGCGAATGCGATTACCGCTTCCAGCAGCCAAGTGACCAGCCAGCCGTTGGGCCCCTGTGGATGTCCGATCGCGGCAGCCACAATCGCGGACGCTCCCATCGCCACTCCGCCCCAGCCCGGGACGCCGGTGAAGGGCCCGGCGCGCTCCATGGTGTCGCGGATAAACCGGAGATTATCCATCGCATGGGTGTGCAAGGAAAGCGGCTCTGCCGGAATGGCGTGAATCTGCTGCACCGTTGCCATGAAAAAAGAATACCCGCAAATGAAGAAAGTAGCAAGTACTTTATTTGGAAGAGTAGTCTAGGGCCGTCCCGAAACGCAATTCGCCAATAAAGACAAGGGTTCAGAGGCTTGCGGGACCTCCGGATATATGGCCGTATTGGCCACTTTGGGTCAATGCGGGCATCTATGATGCATTATGATCTTCAATTGTTGGGTGGGGCCGGTCCGGGCGAGGTCTTTTCCTGCTCATGACTCATTTGGCTGCAACAACGAAATTTGCGGTTCCGAAACAACCGAAGAACGGGACAGGCAGTAGTCTAACCAAGATCCCGGTAATTTACGATTGCTACCCCAAGTTCGCCCAGCGCCAGCCGCACTGCGGGGTTGGTCAATGCGTCCAATTCCCGCTCGCGGCTTTCTTTCAGCCGTGTGGGCGCGGAACGCAATTCCGCGGTGCAGAATCCGGGATGGCACATGAATTCGGTGCTCCCATCCGGCAATTCGCGAAATAGCGATTCCAGTTCCTTCGCGCGGAACCGCCCGGTTATCTGGAAGCCGGCGAAGTGATCGGTAGTCCGGCAGCCATGTCGTTCCAGCACGCGGTGGAAACGGCGGCGGATCACCTGCAACGACCGGCTGGCAAGCCTCTTCAGCGGCGGAATCCCTTGCGAGGAAGCGTTCAGGGGAAAATCAAACGGCCGGCGAACCCACCGGATAGAAAATTCTTCGGACAGCCGTGCCACGGCATTCAAAACCTGGGGCAGCAGATGGGTGTGTTTGTGGGTGTCGAGGTGGGTTGGGACGATACCGGCGGCGAGGATCTTCTCGATCTGGGCACGGAACTCGTCGTACGGATGAAGCCGGCCGAGTAGCACCGCTTGCGCCATCTCCCGGACCGAAGCTGGAAACCGCCGGTCCCGATCCAGCAGGGAACGGCCTCCAATCAACACCAGGTGACAGCCAATATCGAGTGACGGGTTCTCGCGGCCCAACGCTACCGCATCGGCAAACGCCTCTCCGTTTGCCATCAAGGTAGTTGCCGTCAGAATGCCCCCGGTATGGGCTTTCACGATTCCCCGATTCACATCGCGCGTGAACCCGAAATCATCGGCGTTGACTACCAGTTGCTTCAAAAGAGGCCCAGTTTGATGTGCAGGAACTTTTTGGGGTTTGCCCGGAAGTCCTTCAAGAGCCCATTCAACTCGCGAGTCGCTCCGTTCACGGAATCGTAGAGTTGCGGATTCACCAGCAGTTGCCCGATCGTCCCCTGCCCGGCATTGATCTTGTCGAGCAACAAGTCCACCTTGCCGATGGATACTTTCAGTTGATCGTGCAGTTCCTCGGTCTTCAGCAGTTTGCCGGCGGTACCTTTGCCTGCGTTCAAATCCGCCACCAGCTTGTTGATCTCCGCGACCGATTTACGGGTGTCGGCATAGAGCGCATCGTCCTTCAGCAGCTTGCCTGCCGTGCCTTTGCCTCGCTCTAAATCGGCGAGCAGGCTGTCAACCCTGGCGAGCGAACCACGCACATCGACGTAAAGCTTGTCGTCGTAAATCAGCTTGCCGATGGTTCCCTTGTCCGTGGTCAGGGCGGTTGTAATTTTTTGTCCTTCCGTTACGATCGCCAGAATCTTGTTGTAAAGCGTTTCATCCACCAAAAGCTTCCCGATGCTACCCTGGCCCACTTCCACCAAGCCAACGATGGTGTCCACACGCTTGATAATCCCTTGCAGCGAGGTCAATAGAGAATAGCTCTGTTGCACCACTTCGTCGAACGCGCGCGTGTCCAGGCTCTTGATTTCGGCGCCGGGTTGCACCGAGACAGCGGCTTGTCCCTTCTTGATGTTGATGTACTTGGTTCCGAGAACATTCTCCGCGCTGATTGCGGCAACGGAATCCACCGGAATGAACGCTAACATTTTCTTGTCGATCTCGAGCGAGATCCGGATGATGCGCAGCGGCTGCCTTTCTCCGGACAGAACCACTTCTTTTACCTTCCCGGCAAGGATGCCGTTCAAACGTACCGGCGACCCCTTGGCCAAAGCCGCCGAATCGTCCATATACGTATAGATGATCTCCTCTTTCGAAAAGAACTTCGTCTCCCCGGTGAGGAGAAAAATCAACACGCCGAGAATGGCCATGGCCAGCATCGCCATGATACCCACCCGCAACTGTGCCCAGCCTACTTTTTGTGCCGATGGCATAGACTCCGTCTCACTGTTTTACCGCCTTGAATTTGGAAACATATGGATCGGCCGAGCGGTCCAGTTCATCCTGCGTGCCTTCAAAAACCAACCGCCCTTCGCCGAAAACCATGAACGTTGTACGCGCGCAAACCCCATCGCCATTCTTCTCAGTTCGCTCCAGGCGGCCACTCTCGGGATTGTACCGAAAGTTAGCAAGCAATTGCCCGTCTTGGTACCGATGAGTCACGATGGCCGATGTCGTATTCTTCGTGTCGCGAGCTTTGATAATGAGCGCCATGATCATGTTCGCCGTAATTGGATCCAGTCCAGCCGTCGGCGAGTCGTAAAGCATTAGCGGCGGTTCGTTCACCGTCGCCCGCGCGATGCCCGCGCGCCGCCGCATCCCTCCGGAGAGTTCGCTTGGAAACTTGACCAGCGTTTGTTCCAGTTCCACGAATCGAAGTGCCTCACGAACCCGTCCGGAGATCTGATCAGCCGGGATTCGCGCCTTGCCATCCGGCGCGGTGATGGCATTCTCCAAGGGGTATGCGACGTTGTCTTCAATCGTCATCGAATCGAACAGCCCGCCTTCCTGGAAGAGGACTCCCATCTTGCTGCGAATCGGGAATAGATCCTTTTCTTTCAGGTCCGTCGTATCCTGTCCAAATACGAAGACTCGCCCCGAACTCGGTTTCAGCAGTCCGAGAGCGATTTTCAGCATCACCGACTTGCCGCTACCGGCCGCGCCATAGATAATCCTGGTGCCGCCCGCCTTCAAATCGAAAGAGACATCGTTCAATGCCACGGTATCTCCAAACGTAATGGACACATGCTCAAATCGAAGAACGGATTGCGGCGTGGAGTCAGGCATTGCATCTATTGTTGATTGACGAATATCTGCGTAATGAAAAACGTGAAGACAAAAATCCACACCGAAGCGACAACGACCGCTTTCGTGGTGGCCAGGCCGACACCCTGCGTACCGCCGGATGTCCGCAGCCCATAGAAACAACCCACCAGCGCAATCACGATCCCAAACACGAATGGCTTCAGCAATCCTTGGGCCAAGTCGTTCCACACCAACGCCCGATACGCCGTATTCCAATATTGGCTTGCCGTGGTATTTAACGTGATGCTGCTAACCAGAAAGCCTCCGGCCAGGCCTACCAGATCGGAGATGATAGTCAATAGCGGCAACATAATTGCAGTTGCCAGAAGCCGGGGCGTAACGAGCTTCTGTATCGGATCGGTTCCGAGGGCGCGCATTGCGTCGATCTGTTCGGTGACCTTCATCGATCCGAGTTCGCTGGCCATGCCGGATCCGCTTCGGCCGGCTACCAGGAGAGCGCTTAGGACAGGACCAAGTTCACGCACCAGAGTGATCGCGACAATTTGGCCGACTTGGCCCGTGGCTCCATAGGTGGCCAGCGCCCGCGACATCTGCAGCGCCATGACCGCACCGCTGAATCCGCCGGTCAGGATGACGATCGGCAGACTGCCAACGCCGATGATGTCCATCTGCAACAGGATATCGTCTGTATAATGAGGGCTGCGGAAGATGTTCCGGAGTGCCCGGCCGGTTAGAAAGAAGAAGTCTTGCAGTGCAAGAATGGGTCCTTTAAAAAAGTCGAGCAATCGGCAGTTGCCTCGTATCAAATGCTAACACACCGTCGCGATTTCTCAAGAAATTAACGCAATGAAAGGCCTTACTGACATTCCGGGAATCCGCGTGGGTCACGCCTCCGATTATGAGGCGCTCACGGGCTGCACCGCAATCTTGTGCGAGGGTGGCGCCGTGGCGGGAGGAGATATCCGGGGATTCGCTACCGGGACCGAGGAGTTCGGCGTTTTGAGCCCGCTGCATCTCACCACGCATGTTCATGGCGTGGTGTTCGCCGGCGGAAGCGCGTTCGGTTTGGAGGCGGTCTCCGGCGTGCGCAAATTTCTGGAGCACAAAGGCGTGGGGTTCGACACTGGCCATGCGCGCGTACCGATTGTCCCGGGAGCGATCCTGTACGATCTCGGTATTGGAAAGTCGCATGTGCGGCCCAACCGCGAGATGGGTGAGGCCGCGGCTGCTGCCGCGACTGATGGCCCGGTGAAAGAAGGGAACGTGGGAGCCGGAACGGGAGCAAGCGTTGGAAAGGTGTTCGGAATGGCCCAGGCAATGAAAGGCGGCGTAGGATCGTACACCGTGTCTTTGGGCGGAGCGAATTCACGAGTACGCGTTTCCGCGCTGGTCGTTGTCAATGCCGTGGGCGACATTATCGACTACCATAATGGCAAGATCCTGGCCGGAACGCGCAAGTCGCGCGACTCACAGGAATTCGTCAACAGCGCGGATGCCATCAAACTGGGTGCGCGGGCGGGCTTTAAGAACGGCAATACGACGCTGGTGGTTGTGGCCACGAATGTGGGACTGACGAAGGTACAGGCAACAAGACTGGCTCAACTGAGCCAACATGGGGTGGTGCGGACCATCTCGCCGGTGAACACGTTG
>JANYCV010000367.1 GCA_025360145.1 Acidobacteriaceae bacterium | reverse complement strand
CGATGTCGCCCTGAACAGCGAAAACGCCATGGAAATCTTCAAGGACTACGACATGGTGGTCGACGGGACCGACAATTTCCCCACCCGCTACCTGATCAACGATGCGTGCGTGCTATCCGGAAAGCCGAACGTCTACGGTTCTATTTTCCGGTTCGAAGGCCAAGCTACCGTCTTCGCCTACCCCGGCGGACCGTGTTATCGCTGCCTGTATTCGGAGCCGCCCCCTCCAGGCCTGGTACCGAGCTGCGCCGAAGGCGGAGTGCTGGGAATTCTGCCGGGGCTGATCGGGCTGGTGCAGGCCACCGAAGCCGTAAAGCTAATTTTGGGAACAGGGGAACTTCTGGTCGGCAGGTTGATGCTCTATGACGCCCTGGCGATGCGCTTCCGCGAGTTAAAGCTGCGCCGGAATCCGGAATGCCCGGTGTGCGGCGATCATCCCACTATCACGAAACTGATCGACTATCATCAGTTCTGCGGCGTACCGCGGGAAGCGCCCACCGCCGCTCCGCAGACCGCAGTTGCCGATGGCGAGATTGATCCTACAACTGTAAAACAGATGATCGACCGGGGCGAGAAGTTCGTGCTGATCGACGTTCGCGAGCCCCACGAGTACCAGATTTGTAACATCCCCTTCGCCAAGCTGATGCCACTGGGAGAACTGCCCAAGCGGGTGAACGAGTTCGACTCCGCCGATCAGATCGTAGTCCATTGCAAGAGCGGTGCCCGCAGCGCGAAGGCCGTCGATTTCCTGAAGCAGGCCGGCTTTAAGAACGTCAAAAACATGAAGGGCGGCATCCTATCCTGGAGTGACAAAGTAGATCCTACTGTCGCCAAGTACTGATCGAAATGTAACAAATCTTACAGATGTCCCGAATTCCGTCGAAAAAACGCTTTCTTTATTGACGGAACTACAAGTAATTGCGCCGTTGACCGAGATGTTTACTTGGTTGCGACGTTATTACCCATGTACTGATGCCTGCTAAGACATTGCTGATCGCTGCTTGCCTGCTGCTGCCAGCAATGTCCCAGGCGGAGTTCCGTTTCGCGTTCGACCCCGATGAGAACCGCTGGCAGCTCTCCAACGGTGTAATCGAGGCGAATTTCCAACTCGGTTCGGACGGGACCTTTCAGTTTCAATCTCTCCGCGGTCTCACCGGGCAGGGAACGTGGAACAAAGCCGACGGCAATGCCGCCTCGCTGATTCGCCTGACCGTCAACCGCAATGTCTACAATGGCAGATCCCGTTACCGCCTGGTGAGGCAACTCACCCAACCGGTGGAGCGGAGAGGACTGCGGCAGTCCATCGTTCTTATCGACGAGAACGCCCGGTTGCAATTCACCCTGGAACTCACAATGTACGAAAATCAGCCGGTGCTGGAACACCGTCTTCTGCTGCACAACCTCCAGCCCGGAACCGTCTACATCCAGGCCCTGGATCTGCTGCCCTGGTCCTTCGCCGATGAACTGGAGACCTTCCGCACGTTCCGCGTGAACCAGTGGGCGGTGGCGCCGGTAGCTCAGAATTTCGAACCGTTCCAGGACATCCTCGACCCCGACGGTCCGCCGGTGGAAGTGCAAGCCGGTTCCCGCGGGTCGCACTGTTCTTGGTTTGCCGTCTCCGACCACTTGAATCGAGGCTTGTTCGCGGGCTGGGAGTTTGACGGTCGCGCCGATGCTTCCATCCGCCACGAGGGCAGCACGAATGCGCTCCGCCTGTCCGCCTACATCACTTCGATGAACCACCCGTTGGCCGAGGAAGGCGACGTGACTCTCCCTGCGGGGTTCGTCGGACTCTATCACGGCGATTGGGACGAGGCGGGCTTTCGCACCCAGCGTTTTACCGAAGCGGCAATTGCCAAGGCTGCACCGGACCCGGCGATTTTCCCATACGTGGTCTGGGATTCCTGGGGCTATCAGCAGAAGTTGAACGAAACGATTTTGAAACGTAATGCGGCTGCAGCGGCAGCGCTGGGCATAGAACTCTTTGTGGTCGATCTAGGTTGGTCCCGGATGATCGGCGACTGGCGCGACGATCCGGAAAAATTCCCGAACGGCATGCGTTCGATATCGGACTACGTTCATTCGCTGGGAATGAAGTTTGGAATGCACTTCGCGCTGGCGGAAGCCTCGGCGGATGCGCCGGTGCTGCAGGCTCATCCCGATTGGACTTCCACCCAAAGCTACGGTTATTTCAACGCTTCGTCGCTTTGCCTCTCAAACGGGGAGACAAGGGACTGGGTAATCAAGGAGGCCATCCGCCTGATTGACGATTACAACGTGGATTGGATTCTGCAGGACGGTGAGCAGATGGTGAAGGAATGCACCAAGACCACCCACACTCACGATTCGAAAGATAGTAACTACGCCAACGCGGTGGACGGACTGAACGCCGTGGTGGGCGCGGTGCAGAAGGCCCGTCCGAATATCAGCTGGGAAAATTGCGCCGATGGCGGCACCATGATGACCTTCAACATGGTGAAGCAATATGTCACGTCGATCACCAACGATGCTTCCAGCGACTTTGGCGCGCGACAGGCCACCTACGGCGCCACGTATGTTTTCCCGCCGCGCTATATCGACCGTTACATGGGCAATCAGGAGATTAACAAGTACACCACGCGCAGCTTCATGTTTGGCGGTCCGTGGGTGTTCATGAATCGTCTGACCGAACTGACGGCGGCGGACCAGATACTGGCTGCCTCTGAAATCGCGACTTACAAAACGGTCCGCGCCACTGTACGGGACGCCAAGGTGTTTCACTTGGCCGCGCCTGCCATGGAAGGCATTGATGCCATCCAGTCTTACAACGCCGCGCAGCGGACCGCGCTTGCCGTAGTGACTCGCAACGGCGGCGTCGAAACCGCTTATACCCTCCTGTTGCGGGGGCTTGATCCCGAGGTCGCCTATCGCGTCACATTCCAGAACAGTTCTCGTATATTGATCTACTCCGGCTTACAATTAATGCGTAGTGGAGTCCCGGTTCCTCTTCCAGAAATTCAAAGCTCGGAAATCGTTTTTGCCACGCCGCTGGAATAGCGCTTTGCTGGCGGCGGTCTTCGTCATTGGCTTCGCCCGGCTCGCCATCGGCGTGGCGGATACGGGAATCGGTAGCGGTTACGTAGATCCAGTCGGGAAAATCGCAGCCCAGGACGAAGCGGTCTACTCCCACTCCGCCATTCAGATGGCCGAACACGGAAACTGGTTGACACCTGTGTTCCTCGATCGCTTTGCGCTTTACAAACCCCCGCTGTTGTACTGGGCATCCGCGCTTTCGATGAAGATGCTGGGCGTCAATCCATTCTCCATCCGCCTGCCCAGCCTGCTTGCCGGGGCACTCCTGTTGACTCTGGTTTTTTGGTGGACAAAGCAGTCCTGGGGTCTGCTGGCGGCATGCGGGTCAACCATGCTGCTGGGCTCCAGCCATCTGTTTCACACCATGGCTCGATTAAACCTGACGGACGCTCTGCTAACCCTCTGCTTCGCCGGCGCCGCGGCCTGCCTCTATCGTGATCCGGACCTTGCGTCCCGACGGGCGTTCTGTGGATTCGCGATCTTCACCGCTGCGGCGATCTTGACCAAGGGCGTCGCCGGGGTGATGCCGCTGCTGATGATCGCAGTCGATTGGGCGCTCCGGACAAGGTCTCTCAGCCAGGCCCGCACTCTGCTGAAACTTGGGCTTTGCACCGCGGCACTCGCCGCTCCGTGGTTCGTATATCAATTACTCGTACACCATCGCTGGTTCTGGGCAGAGTTTGTTCTCGTGGAGAATATCGCCTTTGGCATCGGCGCTCCCCCACAAACGTCGGAAGAAACTCAAATATGGTTCTACATTCGTAGAATGTTTCTGATCGATCCTGCCTTGACGCTGGCCGCACTCGCCGCCGTCCCAATCTGGTGGAAACGGCGCTCCCCCAAAATAGCGATGGAAGCCGCTTTGTTAGTGGCGTGGATCGCCGCCGTCGCAATTGCGCTGCTCGGCTATCAGTACCGCAACGCCTCCTACCTGTTGCCCATGGTAGTCGCGTTCAGCATTGTAGCCGCGCCGATAGCCCGTTCCCGCGTCTTCACGTTGGCCCTGCTGCCGGTGGTTCTACTGGTGAAGCTTTACGCCGGCGAAGAACCCTGGGGCCTGCCGTTCCGAACCGGGAGCACCTTGGCGTCCGCGCCGCCCCTGAAACAGTACTGCGAAAGAAGCCGCGGCAACGAACTGATCATTGTGTCTCCGGACGACGAGTTCTACTCCTCCGTGCTGCCTCTTCCCCGCGTGCGCTATTGCTACCTGGTGCCAGAACCACCGGAGCGCCAGTATGCGCTCGACTTTCAGCACCTGGGCATCGTGCTTACCGCGAGTCAATTCGAAACCTTGCACACCCTGCGCCCCACCTTCGCCCGCCGGCTTTCGGAATGGGGACTTCCCTCGGACCGTTCCATCGGAACCGTCATCCTGGCTCGCTCGCCCAAGGAAATCTCAGCCTTGATCGCAGCCCATCCATCGGATGACTTTCTGGTGCCCACGGCGATGGTAGACGCCGCGGCAGCCGCCTCCCATAATGTAGTCCCGGCGTCCGCCACGCGGGCGTTCCTGTTGGCGCGAAACGCTATTCCGTCTCAAGCTCATGAATGGAGCTGCGGGCTCTGACGTGATGGTTCACCGGACCGTTCCCCTTCCCAAGACCGGGATTAGTCCGAATCGCTTCTGTAATGAATTGCTTGGACCGCCGCACCGCTTCCGGCAGCGCACACCCGGCAGCCAGACAAGCAGTTATCGCCGCTGAATACGTACACCCGGTCCCGTGCGTATGAGGCGTGTCTACGCGCGCAGCCTCGTACTCGTAAAACTTTCCGTCCGCTAGCAGAACGTCGGTCGCCATGCCCTGCAGGTGACCGCCCTTCACCAGCACGGCGCGCGCCCCAAGCCGGCACAGGCGCTCGGCCGCCCGCCGCATTCCGTCCACGCTGGCGATCGCCTCTCCGGTCAGCGCCGCGGCCTCAAACAGATTCGGCGTAATGAGCGTGGCACGTGGCGCCAGGCGATCGAGGAACGCCGACCGGGCTTCCGGGCTCATCAGCGGTGCGCCGTGCTTGCCGATCATCACCGGATCCACCACCAGCGGAAATCGAAACTCGCCGGCGATCTTCGCTACCGCCAGCAGGATTTCCAGGTTCCCCAATGCGCCGATCTTCGCCGCATCCGGCGGAATGTCTTCGACCACGGCACGGATCTGCTCGACGAGAAGATCCGGCGGAAGGCAATAGACGCGATCCACCCGCTGCGTGTTTTGCACCGTGATCAGCGTGATCGCCGCCTCGCCGTAGACGCCGAATTGATGAAAGGTCTTGAGATCGGCCTGAATGCCCGCGCCGCCGCTTGGATCGGACCCGGCGATGGTGAGCGCTACTGGTTTCTTACTGTCCGTTGGTTTCGTTCCGTAGCAGCACCGCGGTCACGTTGTCCGGACCACCCGCCCGCTTCGCCGCATCAATCAGGATCTTGCACTTGTCTTCCAGCGATCCGTCGCCGGAAAGAGTTTCGACAATCTCAAGCGGGGTTACCACGCCGTGCAGACCGTCGCTGCACAACAGAAACAGCGCGCCGGGCTCCAGCGGCACCGCATAGGAGTGAATCCGAAGGCTCTCACTCACTCCTATCGCCATGGTGAGCACATGGCGCATCGGATGGGTTCGAAGTGCGTCGTCGCCCAAACCGAGACGGCGGCCCACTTCATTAATCCACGTCTGGTCTTCGGTGATCACGTTGAGTTCGCCCCGCTGGTAGACGTAGGCCCTGCTGTCGCCTACGTTGGCCACCAGCAACTCGGGGCCAACTTTCCAGCAAGCAGTCAGCGTGGTGCCCATGCCGTGCAGGGCCGCGTCGCCGTCGGCAGCGGCAAGCACGCGCTTGTTCGCCTCCTGCACCGCGTTCAGCAGCACCTCGCCGCTGGTGCTCCCCGCCTTCGCGATGAAGTCGACCAACGTCTCCACGGCAAGCTTCGAGGCATGCTCGCCCGCCTGCGCTCCACCCATGCCATCGGCCACTATATATAAGTCAAGTGGCGCCACGAGCATGAAGTAGTCTTCGTTGTTCGTCCGGATACAACCTGGGTCCGATAAGCCGAATGCTTCCAACATTAGATTCCTGATTATACAGATTATCGAGACGGTGCGAGTACTGCCTTCAATTGGAGGTAGGCGGACTCCTCGTAATTGTCCTTCAAACGTTCCAATCCTTCGGTCTTCAAATCTGCCGCACGGGCGGGTGTTCTCTTCAAGCAACGGCCCAGCATGATGATGGCGCCGGCATCCTCCGGATCGCGATCCAGCACGGCGCGGAACTTGTCGGCGGCCCCTTGCAGGTTGCCCTGCTTGAACAGCGCGTAGCCCACGTTGAACTGATAATCCGGATCGGCCGAATCCCCCTCCAGGGCTTTCTTGAAATTCTCCAGCGACTCGGGCAGATTCCGGCGCGACTGCGCGGCGCCCAGATTATTGAGCACTTCGTTCAGCGGAACCGAATGCGCCACGAATTGAAACGATTCCTGCGCTCCCTGGAAATCGCCCAAATGGTACCGGCATAGTCCCAACAGAAAAGCTGCTTCCCTGTAGTGGTCCTCACCGGGCTGCAGCTTCACCAGGCTCTCAGCCGCGGCGCGATAGTTCTTTTTCTTCCATTGCAATCGCCCCAACTGAAATTCCGCCTGCGAATAGTTCGGCTCCAAGTGAGCCGCCTGGGTGAACAGTTGGATCTTTTGCTCCGGAGTCTTGGCCAGCAGTCCGCGGACGTAGTTTTCCATCGCGTCGATGCGCGGAATCGTCTGGAGCTTCCGGAATTCCTGTTCCGAAGGCGCGCTCTTCGGTAACACAAATTGCAGGGTCTGCCAGGCAAGATGGGTTTGCAGCTTGGCTAGATCCTCTAGCGCTCCGAGTTCCATGTACTCCGGCCCGCGCGTCATTTTCTTCAGATCCAAAATCTGCGCGGTAATCCGCAGCGTTCCCCGGCCTTTTGGAAGACCTCCGGACGACGGAATCAGTTCGTAGGAGCCGTAGATCAGTTGTTCGGCATCCAGCGACTGGCCGATGGCGATCACCGTCCCCCTGGTGAGTTGCGTGTTCTGTCGGATCGACAGCCGGCGATACGCCTCGCGCCGGTCCTCGCGGTCGGTGGCGATAACGCCTTCATTGGCCAGAGCTTCGCGAACGCTTTCGGACAGGCTTTCACCCACCCAGTCCAGATTGGCGGTCTTGGAGACATTGAAAAAGGGAAGAATCAGGAAAGTCTCGGCGGATGCAGCACCGCCGCAAAGCAGCAGCAGCCAAACCAACGCGAGGAAACGGCTCATATTCCCAGTTTAACCGAACCGGGAATATGAATAGCCGGACAAAACGATCCAACTTGCCGGGAGGAGGAAGAAGTTTTAAGAATTACCGGGCCACGGCGACGGTGGAATTAAATACGAGTTTGGTGTTCGTGCCGCCAAACCGTATTTCGTCCACCGGCTGTATTCCGGTGCCTTTCGTATAGCGCACCGGCGTCGCGCTGAACTTCGAGGGCGCGAACTCAATCTTTACCGGAGAGTCGATGCTCTGCTTGCCGCGCGTGATAATCGCCGCACTGCCATTCACTTCGAGCTTGTACTCAACGGGCTTGAGTTCAGGCCCGTTAAATGACGGAGGGTTCGAGTACCGTGACTCATTAAGGGGAGGCTGCGCTCGCGACCGCGATCGCAACCGTGGCGAATATGAATAAAGCTTGCTGGGTATGTGCTTGACTCAGTTAATTGCTCTGGCAGCAGCTTACCCGAGGTGGGGCGGGCCCCCTGGCCGGCGCGGGACGCCTTCGTCCCGCTGCTGGAAGCGGGACGAAGGCGTCAATGCGTCAGCCACTTGAAACGCTGCGAAACCATACCCGCCTGAGTCAAGCACATACCAAGCTAAAGCTTTTTCAACCATCTTGAACGCCTTGTAAAAAGTTTACGTACCCTTCACACACACACGTACGGCGCAACATGGAAATTGTTCCGCCAATGGTTACCATTATTTTACGAAATATTCAGGAAGTGTTGAACGAGTCCGTTTGCCGATTCAATCGTCTTGCCAATGTTGCCGAATCCTTCCAGCCAGAGCATGTCTGGTTCGCGGCGAAACCATGTCCGCTGGCGTTTCGCATATTGGCGGGTGGCGATTTGCGTTGCGGCAATGGCTTCGTGCGCGGTAAACCCGCCGCCGATATAGAGCAGGGCCTCGCGGTAGCCTATCGATTCGAACGCCTTCGCAGTTGGCGGATAGCCAAGCGCAAGCACCTCCCGCACTTCATCGGCCAATCCTGTTTCAAACATTTTTGTGCAGCGATGATTTAAGCGATCCACCAGTGCCGCGCGCGGCGGATCGAGACCGATCTTAAGTATCCTAAAACCTTTCAGCGGCTCCCTACCCTGCGCATGTAGCGAACTGATCGGCCTTCGCGCCAGCAGGCACACTTCCAATGCGCGGATCAGCTTATTCGTGTCGTTTGCGTGAATCCGCGACGCGGCTGTGGAATCGAAACGATGCAGCAGCTTGTGCAGCGATCCGGGCCGCCGCGCCAGCCGTGACCGCAAATCGTCATTGCGTCCAGGTCCCGGAAACAGCCCATCCAGCAGCGCGCGCAGATAAAACCCGGTGCCTCCCGTCACGATAGGAAGCTTGCCCCGCGCAGCGATCTCTTTCACAGCCGTCCGCGCCAGCCGGGAATAATCTCCGGCGGTGAAAACTTCATCGGGATTCACGATATCGAATAGGTGATGCGGAACGCCGCGCCTGTCGGCCTCCGGAGTCTTCGCCGTACCGATGTTCAAATACCGGTATAGCTGCAGCGAATCGCAATTTACAATTTCACCCTGAAATGTTTCAGCCAGCGCGATAGCCAGATCGCTTTTTCCGGACCCTGTAGGACCGGCGACCACAACGATCCGCCCAGGAGCATTCAATGTGTCCATTCAATCTATCAGTGTAATCGGCTTCAAAAGCGCAACGTGTGTGATTCCGGCGCCGCGGGCAACATCAATCACCGCGGCGATCTTCTGAAACTCGGTATCTTTCTCCCCGGTGACAAACAGCACCTTCTCCCCGCGCGTTACATAGATGCGTATCAGTTCCGCACCAAGCTGCGCGGCGTCCACACGTTTCGAATTGATGGTCAACGAGCCATTCTCAGCAACACTCACGACGACGGTGCGTGGATTCGGCACAAGACTCTGCGCGGCAGATGACGGCTCCTGAGGAACGGCGGTGTCGAGGCCCACCGAATGGTTCGGCACGCTAACCATGAAAATGATCAACAGCACCAGAAGAACATCTATCAGGGGCGTTACGTTAAGTTCAGCCTGCTTGTGTCCGGTCGTCATGCCTTGATTTGACACCGGGGCTTGAAGGAAGTTCCTGCGTTGGCGGGCACACATTTGCGAGAACGCCGGATGACGAACGGCTTCAGCAAGAAGTGGGAAAATTTGTGGGCTGCGCTCTGCCTGCACTTCGCTTACTACAACTTTTGCCGCGTTCACCGCTCTTCGCGCGTTGCTGCTGCGATGGAAGCTGGGTTGACGGATCCAGGTTGGACAATAGGCGATCTACTTTCGCAGGCAATCGCGCAACTATGGCCGCTGGCGTTACTGGCAAGCTACGTCCCAAGCTGCCCGCCGAGCGTCGCAGGATCAGTCACTATGACGCCCGCGAACGACCACGAAAAGGAAATAGCCGAGAAGGTAAATGTTAAAGCGCGCGCCACCCGGGATGGTGCCGGATCGTAGTAGACCGAGGGTCCGGGGAGAATGAAGATCGCTCAACACTGCCCCAAAGAGTTAACACACAATGGAACTGAACTTCTAAGGTGAGCCGATGGGTGTTCCTGCGGGTGCACACACGCTAGAACGGTCGCCACGGAAGTGAATAGTAAAATCGCTGCGGCAATGGTCGGGCTCGGAGGCGGCTACCAATCGCCGCTGACGTTGATTGAGATACGGACTCAACAAAGCGTGCGTCGCACGTAATCCGGCGCCGGAAACGTCAGCCTTGACGCCATCGTAAAAGTTCCAGGCTTAAATGTTCGGCGTATTCTTCCACGCCTCCTTAGCTCGATGCATACTCTCGGACCCACTCACCACTCTGATCCGGGTCGAATAAAGCGCTAAATCAAATCCAGCCTCCAGAAATTCGCGCGCCGCACGAATCCCAGTTCAACTATTTTGCAACTCAATCCCCCTTGTTTTCAATAATCACCTTCCAGAAATTCCCCTAAACCCTTGACACGCCATAGATGATGGAATGGGGAAAGCGAAGATAGCCGACCCGAAGCCGCACCTGTACCCGTGCGGAGTTTTTATTGGTACAAGGAGATTCAACACCATGGCCACCGCACGTCAGATCGAAGCCAATCGCCGGAACGCCGCCGGTCCGCACTGAATGTCCGAACCCGGCAAGCAAGCCTTCCGGGGCAACGCGGCCCGCATCCACGTAG
>JANYCV010000362.1 GCA_025360145.1 Acidobacteriaceae bacterium | reverse complement strand
GTACCGCCGCCCCACTGATTGCCGAATGTCTACAACGGTAAAATTCGTTTGACATTTGCTAGAACACCTGATGACGCCTCTAGCACGTTTGAATTGGAGGTTTTCGTGATCAAGACCTATCTCTTGGTTGTGTTGATGATGCTTTCCGCTCAGTGGGTGGCGGCCGAATGTAAGTTGGATGCCCCGAATACGGTCGATTCAGCGAAAACAATTATGCGCGGAGAAACCTGATCGTTCACTCGCTTCCAGAACGAATCCGATGTCAAGATTCAGATTGATGCGGAGCGGCCTCGGGGGAAGCAACCGTCAAACCTTCAGGCGAGTGTAGAGCTGCCGAATGCTGATGGATCGGCGATGAAGGCAGACAGATCAGCGTCAACTATTTCTTCTCCTCGACGACAATTATTTCTCTCGGCCAACGACAATCACTTTTTGCCACTTAGGGCGAAGCGAAGCGTCCGCCCGCGGACGTTTACCTTTCAGCGATGGTTCGGGCCGGTGGGAATGCGGGCACACTGCTTTTGGTTTCCCACTTCCCCCTTCGCCCTCGTCGCCGGAGCTGTGGAAATGCCGCGGCTCGTGGCAAGAGGGGGCGGCCTGCTTTTGGCCTTCCACGCTTTCCACAGACGCGGCATTTCCACAGCTCTCTTTTTTGCCGCGATGTCTTTTCAGTCCCCCTCGGTGGAGCGGGAGTTTTAATTGTCGCTGCTCGTTTCACCCGCGCCTAATGGTTCGAAGGCTGGCGGCACGGACCTGATTTGCACCAGCTCATTCTGACGGAATGGAGATTCGCTTTCGCTCTCCACGCGGAAAGAGGATTACCTCGGGGTGTTCACCGCCCACGGCACTTGTATGCTGATCGCTTCGTCATTCACAGAGACAACCGGCACGCTAATATCATCGAGTAATATGCGCCACGTGAGCGAGTTTCGTACGCGCGGCAGAGTTACGGTGAGCCGGGGGGCGCGATGAACATGCCTAGGATCGGAATGATCGAGATTAGCGCACCATAAATCGCAAATGGCAGGACTGTACCGTCGTCCATTCCCAAGCTGCCAAACGCAAAGCCGAGCCATGCCCAATGCCGGTTGCGAGTCATGTGCCACATCTTGACAAAATCATTGAGCGGCGGCGCACGTCCAGAATTCCGGAGCGCTCAATAGACAATCTTACTGGCGCAGACGAACCGGTTGAGCAGCGGCAGGAGCCCCGCGGAGAAGACCTTCCGTACTCAAGTCTTCGTCGATATCCGGCCAGTGAATCCCATAGCCTGCTCCGCTTATTTTCCAGTGAGATCGTTGTTCCACGCTCGCGTCTAAAAGCCGGGGGTACCATGTCAGGGGAACAATGATCGTGCGCCCGTCCAAGAGGTCCACGGCGAGTGTGTCTTCAGTGAAGTGCACGTCTCGTACACGTTCTCCGGAATTAGGATGGGAACTGCTCATGCCATTTCTCCAAAAATAAATTGTGGTTTTCTACGACGAGCCGGTGGACTCGCCGGAGCTCTACGGGACTGAAGCCAAGGTTCCTAGCCAACGCGACAGGGTACAGCCAGAATTTTGCCGATTGATCGTCTCGATCCACATGAATGTGGGGAGGCTCGTTCGGCTCATGGCTGTAAAATTACATACGGTACGGTCCCGCCGCCAATATGGTTGGCACGCCTTCAGTATCTCACCGCTGTAAGCCCGGATTCCTGCGCACGCTCCTTCCGTATAACCCAAAACCCATGGAAAACGGCGTAGCGCGGAGTTTGCCCTCACGATCCCCGGATCGGAGGTGTTACCCAAACGTCCGGCTTCGCAACGAACGGGCGCGCCGTCAATTCGCAAGTACTTGACCGTTGTGAAAATGCACTACGTTACGACTAACGGAAGCGACCAGGAACACCACGCCAAATATCGTCGACGAAAACGCGCCAACGAATTCTTAGGAATGGTATCCATTCAAGCGGAGGCGGAGGAACCGCCCAGCTCTCGAATGAACTTCGCTATCTCCAGCCAATTCCATTCAATCACCGTGTGATCGGCAAGTTCCTTGGGAACAACGCCCCGTTCGCGAGCATCCAAGTGGACGCCCAGCAAGGGGATATCGAACGTCCGGGCGCACTCCAATTCCCATCCCAGTGCGCCGTCGCTGGTGTTCTTGCCGATCAAAACGATGGCCCCCTCGCAGGGATAGATCCGCGTCCGGCACTGTGCTTTCCAATGCGGAACCCACGGTTGTTTGATCTGCATGTGGTCGAATTCCACAAAAACCTTACCGCTCTTGGCCTGATCGATCAGCCGTAGGAAGTACGCCTCGTCCTTAGCAGCACAGATCACAAAAACGCGAGTCGCCATTTTGAGCCTCCGGTCATAATCAGTCTACTTCAAAATCTTGCGTAGCGCCTTTTGAAACGCCGTGGCCTGACGCAGGAAACCCAGGTCGGTCGGATGCGACCCGTCAATCGTAGCCTCACCATCGTCGCCCAGCAGATGGTCCGCCTTCAGGTAATGCAAACCCGGAACCTTGTCCCGCTTTAGCCCGGCGTAAACAGCCTGCATCGCCGCATGATTCGTTTCGTTGCGCTCGCGGCGTGAGGCGTTCAGGAAATTGTCGGCGTAGTTTCTGTCTTCCACCAACAGGATCGGGGTCTTCGGATGCGCGGTCCGCAGCGTCTTCACGCACGCCTCGGCTCGCTCGTTGATATCCTTCGCGGTCATGTTGGGTAAGCAATCGAGCACGAAGACCGCAGCGTCCAGTTCAGCCACAAACTTCGTCACCTCCGGCTCCATCCGGCCATTGCCGGAAAAGCCCAGATTGATCACTTCGCGGTTGAACATCCGGCCCAGGATAGCAGGATGAGTCATGCCCGCGCGGGAGGCCGATATGCCATGAGTGATAGACGTGCCATAGAACACAATAGGCTTTCGCCCGGCGGGCCGCGCCGGCCCTTTCTCAATCGCGCTTCCCTTCGACACGCCGATTTCCAGCGACGTGACTCCGTTGCGCAGCGGCAGGTAGATCATATACTCGCGCTGCCCCACCGGCAGTCCGCTCGCCAGGGCGTCCGTGTTGTCTGGAAACTGAGTCGGCTTGCCGATGCCCAGCCAATGCCAGCGGCCGGCATCGGTCTTCGCGTAAAGATCCAGTCCGCTCGATGCGGTCGCCGTGATCGTCGGTGCAGCCAGTGTCTTGCCGGTCAACGTCCATCGCGCATGAATCGCGGCCGTGTTCGCGGCAAATCGCACCAGCACTCCGGAAGAATCCCGGCTCAAATCCCACACTGCCTGGCGAACCACATTCTCTGCCCGTGAAGGCAGGCGGTCGTAGGGAGACTTCAAATCGCTAAAACCCAGTCCTTCCACGCTGAACTTCCTGGCGTCATGCCAGTCCAGTTCGATAGGCACCTGCGCCATCAGCGGAGCGCCGGTCATCAAAAACAAGAATCGGCGGCGGTTGGTCATGAGCATAATTTCACAGCGTGTTCCGCGCGGTCAAAGCGGCTTGGCGAATTTCCATACAGCCTCTTCCAGTGGGCAACACCTTCCCCGGATTCAACCGGCAATCGGGATCGAACAGAGACTTGAACCTGCCGATCATATCCAGCGTTTCATTGGAGAAAAGATGTCCCATCAGCTCCTTCTTCTCCATTCCCACGCCGTGCTCACCCGTAATGGAGCCGCCCACATCGATACAGTAATTCAGGATATCGTCACCCGCATCCTGCGCCTTCTTCAGATCGCCGGGCTTCCTCGCATCGAACAAAATAATAGGGTGCATGTTGCCGTCTCCGGCATGGAAAATGTTGCTGATGAGGAGGCCGTACTTGGCGGAAACCTCGCCAATGAACCGGAGCGTCGCCGCAATCTTGGTGCGCGGCACCACTCCATCCTGCACGTAGTAGAACGGGCTCACGCGGCCCACCGCGCCGAACGCATTTTTCCTGCCCTTCCATAGCAGGTCGCGCTCTTCAGCCGAGCGCGCTACGCGAACCTCCCGCGCGTGGCAGCTCATGCAGACATCCCGAATCTGTTCCACCTGCTCCTCAACGGCCTCCGTCAGCCCCTCCAGCTCAATCAGCAGCACTGCGGCCGCGTCCATCGGATAACCCGCGTGCGTCGCCTCTTCCACCATGCGCAGCATCACGCCGTCCAGCATCTCTATCGCAACCGGCGTGATCGCGCGCGCGGTAATTTCAGCCACGGTCTTGCCGCAATCGTCGGTGGATTCGTAAACGGCAAGAATTGTCTTCACCAACTCCGGCTGGCGCATCAGCCGGATAATCACTTTTGTCACCAGCGCCATCGTGCCTTCCGAACCGGTCAGCAACCCCGTCAGATCGTATCCGGGCAGGTCCTGTTCCTTGCCGCCGGTCTGAATCACGGAGCCGTCCGGCAGCACCGCTTCCAGGCCCAGAACGTGATTGGTGGTAACTCCGTAAGCAAGCGTATGCGGACCACCGGCGTTCTCGGCGACGTTGCCGCCAATGGTGCAGGCGCGTTGACTCGAAGGATCGGGGGCGTAGAAATATTGCTTGCCTTGCACAGCGAGCGTGATGTCCTGGTTCACGACGCCAGGTTCCACCACGGCGCGTTCGTTGTTCAGATCGATCTCCTCGATCTGCTTCATCCGCACAAATGAAATGATCAAGCCGCCCGCTATCGGGATAGCGCCGCCGCTCAGTCCGGTGCCCGCACCCCGCCCCACGATGGGAATGTTGTGGTCGCGCGCGACCGCTAAAATCTCCACCACATCGCCGGCGGATCGGGGAAATACCACCATCTCCGGCCGCGATTTGTCCACGCCGCCGTCATACTCGTAGAGCTTCAGATCCTCTGGCCGGTCCAGCAGCAGGGACTCGCCCACCAGCTTCGCAATTCGATTTCTTGCGTCGGCCGGAATCATAGCAGCGCCTTGATCCCGTTGACGAGCTGCGGATCCATCCAATCCTGATTGGCAATCAACTTTTGCACCACCTTGCCGTTCTTATCGATGACATACGTCTCCGGCCACTTGAAGGTACCGTAGTCGCTGCTGATGTTGGCGTCCGGGTCGCGTGCGGTTTCGAACGCCGGACGTGCGCGAGCCAGAAAGGTTTTGTACGCCTTCTCATTCTTATCCACGCTGACGGCCAGCACCACCACCCCCTTATCCTTCATCGTGGCGGCAAATTGATGAAGCGAGGGGATTTCCTGAATGCACGGCGGGCACCACGTCGCCCAGAAATTCAGCACCAGCACCTTGCCGCCGAAATCGGAGACGGACACGGTCCGGCCCTTCTCGGTGGTGATGGAGAAGTTGGGCGCTTTATCCCCCACGTTTACTATCCGTTCTTCAAAAGAGTCCTTGATCACCCACATGAAGGCGATGAAGGAGACAGCCAGTAGAATTCGTAACGTCCGGTCCGCTTGAGATTTCTGCATCTGAGATAATTTTAGAGTACCCCGTTTTCGGAGTGTTTCCGCATCCGCCGGAGAAAGATCCGCATCTAATATTATGGAAATGTTAATTACCAGGAAGGCCGAGTTCTCCGCGTCTCATCGTTGCTACAACCCGCAGCTTTCCGAGGATGAAAACCGCGCGCTCTACGGCGAAAGCGCGGACAGCCACGGGCATGGCCACAATTACATCGTCG
>JANYCV010000324.1 GCA_025360145.1 Acidobacteriaceae bacterium | reverse complement strand
CTATTGTAGGTGGTTGCCGTGAGGTGGCGATCTGGGCTGCCCTTGGGATACTCTGGCTCCTCCCAGATGACGCCAGAGAGGCAGTGACCCTTCTTCCAGATTTCTGAACAACCAGGCAGTGCTCTATTGCGCAAAACGGATGTGTCGACCGTCGCAGGGCCAAGGCATGCGTGTTCCAAGTTCCTCTATAGGACGGCACCAGTTTCGGGGGTACCAAGATCCCATGTCCAACAGGTTCGCATTTCTGCTGACTCAGATCTTACTTGCGTCCGAGACGCTGTTGGCGAAAACAGCCCTTCGCCCGTAGCCAACCGTCCATAGGTTTTCATATCTTGACCAGGCGAATTTCAGCGGGGTTACATGATCGACTCGTTTTGCCATCGGCAGGTCCGATCCGAAGATATAGATGCTATCGTTGCACTATGGTGGATATCAAAAACGCCGTAGCAGCTGCCATGGACTTCGCGAGGAATTCTCTAGGTCCTCAGAGGACTGTAAATATACGGCTCGAAGAGATCGAGTCTTCAAACTTGGACGGCAATGAGGTCTGGCTGATCACCCTCAGCACTGCGTTGATAGGCAGCGGACCTTTTGCTTCTCTAGGATCTCTGGGAGCTGTGCTAGGTGCGGATTCCGCACGCGAGTACAAGGTATTTACAGTCGCGAAGAGCGACGGCGAAGTCCTCTCCATGAAAATTCGACTTCTGGCAGTTCCTACGATGACGTAAATGCCCGATGCTCGGTTGGTCATAGAAAAGCATCGGGGGAAAGGCGTCTTTGTCGATACCAATCTTCTGGTTCTGCTGCTTGTGGGTCTCGTGAACCCAAAGCGAATCCAAAATTTTAAGCGTACGCAAAATTTTACTTTAGATGATTTTTATTTGCTCCTGAAGTTGCTTGACTTGTTCGGAGCACCGCTGATCACAACACCGCATGTCCTGAGTCAGGTGAGCGACTTGACAGATCTCTCAGGCAAAGAGCGGGCGTTGGTTCGTGCGCTGTTCAAATCGACCATCAAGGAGATCGACGAGCAATACGACCCTGCCAGTGTGTTGGTGCAAAATTCAACATTTCAACGCTTCGGTCTCGGAGATGCTTCGATTGCGGCGGTTTGTAAACGGAATGTCCTCGTACTGACCGCGGATCTTCAACTTCAGGTCGCCCTGGAATTGCTCGGCCTGGATGCGCTCAATTTTAATCACGTGCGGGCGCTGTAATGGTGACCTTATCAACTCTGCAATGCTTTTCACGATGAAACTTACGTCAGCCGCTCTGCGAAGCTGCGATGCATCCTCCGTTGCCGGCTAAACTATATTGACGCAGTTCCCGAGGCGCGGAACACCCCGTGAGCTTGGTTTTCTAGCGCCGAGGGGCGGAGACGGGCGATCCCCCATGCGACATGCGTCACTGTCCGGTCGAACTCGTGCCAAGTGAAGCGCTGTTTCTGATGACATGCAACCAGCGCATCGCGGTCGGGAAAACGAGCCGCTGTTTGCGAAAGGGCGTCGGCCAGTGTCAATTCTGCAAGGGGGACTGACGGGCCTTTGCATAACTGAGATCCGGCATAAAGTGCGAATCAGTGTAACGGATGGCCCGCCCCCTACAATAGAAACGTGGAAGAAAAAGCCTACAACGAGCCTCGCCTCGCCCTCAATCGTATCTACACCAAAACCGGAGACAGCGGCGAGACCGGTCTAGTCGGAGGCCAGCGCGTTGGCAAGGACGCTCTGCGGATTGAGTGCTACGGCACAGTGGACGAACTCAACGCGTTTATCGGAATGGCTTGCTTCTCGTCGGAAGAAGCGCAATTGACCAAACTGGCCGAAATTTTGAAACGCGTCCAACACGAGCTTTTCAACCTCGGTTCCATCCTGGCCACGAAGCCCCAGGACGTGCATCCCAAACAACCGCGCGTGACCGATGCGGAAGTGAAGCAACTCGAAAACGAAATCGACGAAATGAACGCAGACCTACCGAAGCTCCGTTCCTTTGTGTTGCCGGGTGGCTGCCGCTTGAACACCGAACTGCACGCTTGCCGTACCATCTGCCGCCGCGCCGAACGAATCGCCGTGGCGCTGAGCCGCGAAGAAGAAATTCCGGCTGAAGCGATCCGCTATCTGAACCGCCTCAGCGATGCTCTATTCGTCTGGAGCCGTTGGGTGAATCGCGAACTGGCCGTTCCCGAAGTGCTTTGGCAGCCCAATCAGGCGGCCTCCGCAAAGAAGTAGCTACTTCTTTTTCTTGATCACCTTCGGACGCTTCGGAGTGCGGGCAACCAGCTTTTCGGCGAATGCATCGTCCACCACTTCGTTCTGTTCGTACTTGTGGCGTTCATTGATACCCACCGCGGGGCTCGCGCTTTCCGGGCGGGTGATATGCCGCAGCGTGCGTTTGATGCCGTCGAGCATGGGCTGGATATTCTCCTGCATGAAGCGCCACGGCCCCATGTTCTTCGGCTCTTCCTGCACCCAGTAGAATTCGTGGGCGGCGGGATATTCCTGCAGCGCGGATTGCAGCGCATCTTTCGGGAACGGATACATCTGTTCCACCCGCAGGATCGCCACGTGATTGGCGTTCGTCCTGGTTCGCCGCTCCTGCAAATCGTAGTAGATCTTTCCAGAGCACATCAGCACGCGCTTTACACCCTCGGCAGGCGCCCCGCCCGTATCGCGAAGCACTTCTTCGAACTTGCCGCTGGTTAGTTCTTCCAAACGCGATACCGCGAGCGGACTGCGCAACAGGCTTTTCGGAGTAAAGAGGATCAGCGGTTTGCGGATCGGCTTGCCATCGGCGCCCCCGCGCAATTGACGCCGCAAGACGTGGAAATATTGCGCCGGCGTGGTGCAGTTCGCAACCTGCATATTCTGCTGGGCACACAAGTGTAGAAACCGTTCGATGCGGGCGCTGGAATGTTCCGGGCCTAGTCCTTCATAGCCGTGCGGCAGCAACAGAACTAAGCCGCAAAGCTCGCCCCATTTCTTTTCCGACGAGGACAGGAACTGATCGATGACGATCTGCGCGCCATTGACGAAATCGCCGAACTGGCCTTCCCACATTACCAGCGTCGATGGTCTTTTCAGACTGAAACCGAACTCGAAACCCATCGCCGCATATTCGCTGAGCGAACTGCCCCAAACCTCACAGAGCTGGCCCGGCTTTACCAGTTGCTTCAGCGGGACGTATTTGTGTCCGTCCTCATAATCGGTGAGTTCCATGTGCCGGTGGCTGAACGTACCACGGCCCACGTCCTGGCCGCTCAAACGCACCGAATAACCTTCCGTCAACAAGCTGCCGAATGCCAGTGCTTCGCCGGTGGCCCAATCGAATGCCTCATCCGCAAGCACAGACTTCCGCTTCTCTACAACCGGCTTCAGCTTGGGATGAACATGGAAATCCGCCGGCACGCTGGTGATGGCGTTCACCACCTGCTCCGCGGTGGCACGGTCGATTGTGGTCCGGTCGCTAAGGAACTGCACGTGCGCTTCCGGTTCAAACTGCAATACCTCAGTGGCAGCGGTTGTCTTTGAAAGATCGAACGCCCCGGAAAGCCGCGCAACGTACGCCTTCTTGCGGGCATCCACACTGGCCTTATCCACCAAGCCTTCGCTCACCAGACGATCCGCATACTTCGAAATCACCGAAGGCTGGGCCTTGATCTTCTTGTACATCACCGGCTGGGTGAAGCTTGGGTCGTCGCCTTCGTTGTGGCCCAGGCGGCGGTAACAATTCAGATCGATCACCACGTCGCGGTTGAACTTCTGACGGAAGTCAAACGCGATCCGGCTGACCCGCAACACCGCTTCCGGATCGTCGCCGTTCACGTGGAATATCGGCGCCTGGATCGAACGCGCAACGTCACTGGCATACGGTCCGCTGCGGCCGTCCTCGGGCGAAGTGGTGAAGCCGACCTGGTTATTGATAATCAGGTGGACTGTGCCGCCCGTAAAATATCCGGGTAACTGCGAGATATTCAGCGTTTCGAAAACCACGCCCTGGCCTGCGAACGCTGCGTCGCCGTGAATCAAAATCGGGATTACCTGGTTGCGCGCAGCGTCGCCAAATTGATCCTGCATGGCGCGAACCATGCCCTCCACAACGGGGTCGACTGCTTCCAGATGGCTCGGGTTGAACGCCATGAAGACCCCAATTTCCTTGCCTTCGCTAGATGTATGGGTGCCGTGTGCGCCCAGGTGGTATTTCACGTCGCCCGTCGAATAACGATTCGCCGTAGCGCCCGGGGCTTCATCGAAATCGGAGAAAACGTCCACCAGCGGCTTTTTGCAAATATTCGCCAGAATCGTCAGCCGGCCGCGATGGGCCATGCCGATCACCGCTTCTTTCGCGCCGCCATTTGCTGCGCGCTCCAGCGTCTCATCCAGCACCACCAGAGCAGACTCGCCGCCTTCCACCGAAAACCGCTTCTTCCCGATGTATCGTTTGTCCAGGAAGTGTTCGAACTCTTCGCCTTCGATCAAGCGGTCCAGAATGCGCAAGCGGACGGCCTGATCCAGCGGCTCGGAGTTCAACGTGGATTCCATCCGGTGACGGAGCCACTCTTTCTGCTCCGGGTACTGGATGGACATGTATTCGCAGGCGACTTTATCGCAATAGGTCTTCCGCAGGTCCGCGATCACGGCGCGCAGCGTCTTTCCGGCTTGCGAGAGCAGCGGCCGGTCAAGGTCGGCCTCGGTCAATCCGTGCGTGGCCAGTTCCAGGTCCGGATGCATCGGACGCGTGGAGCCAAGCGGATCCAGATCCGCAATCAGGTGCCCGCGCACTCGATACGCATTGATCAGGAACGCCGACGCTGCTTCCTTCAAGGCATCGCTGGTGGAAAGCGAAGAAACCGGGGCCACCACCGGAGCCGCAGCGGCTGTGACCGAGGCTCCCAGTTCCTGTGAAATTCCCAGGCCGGTGTAAATCTTGTCGTAGAAGCCGCCCTCGCCGTTCAGTAGCGCCTGCAATTTGCCAAGGAACCGGCCGGACTCCGCGCCCTGAATAATGCGGTGATCGTATGTGCAGGTGATCATCATCACCTTGCTGATGCCAATGTGCGCCTTCATCTCCGCGGTGACGGTCTGGTATTCCGCCGGATAGTCCATCGCGCCGGTAGCGATGATCGCGCCCTGGCCGGCGACCAGACGCGGCACCGATCCCAGCGTACCAACAGTGCCCGGATTGGTGAGTGAAATGGTAGTGCCCTGGAAATCGGGCATCTGCAGCTTGCCGGTCCGAGCGCGGCTTACGATATCGTCAAACGCGGCCAGAAACTGGCTGAAGTTCAGGGCACCGGCATTCTTTATGCTCGGTACCATCAGCGACGACGAACCGTCCTTCGCCTTCACATCCACCGCGATGCCGATGTTCACGTCCTTGTGGATCACGCGGAACAGTTCGCCGTACTGTTCGGTAAACGAGTTGTTCAGGGCAGGAAACTCGTCCAGCGCCCGTACAATGGCCCAACTGATAAGGTGCGTGTAGGAGATCTTGCCCTGTCCGGCGGCCGCGCGGCGCTCGTTGATCTGCTGCCGCTTCTCTTCGATGACGCGCCCCGGAATCATCCGCTGCGAAGTCGCGGTAGGAACCGTCAGGCTGACGGTCATGTTCTCGGCAATCTTCGCCGCTACGCCTCGAAGGGGGATCAATTGATCGGGTGAGGTAGGGGCAGCCGCTGTTTTTGGCTCCGGCTGCGTAACGATTGGTGTAACGACAGGTGTTACAACAGGTGTAACGACAGGCGTAACCACCGGCGCGGATACAGCACTATACCCATTGGACCCATTGGGTTTGGCGTGCCTGTTCGTCTCAAACACCCGTTTCCAGGTGTCGTCGACGTTTTTCTTGTCATGGAGGTAATTCTGATAGAGCTCGTCCTGGAGCCAGCTATTGATACCTAACTTCGGTTCGGATTGGTCAGACATGCAGTTGTTAACTTCCATGATACCGAACTGCCGCCTGTTCCGTGACCCAGCCGGTCACCTGATCCGTCAACAAGGAAGATGCTCCGCTTGCAGCCAGCGGCGCGCCGTCCAGAACCGCCTTCACGAAATTCTCCACGCAGGGAAAATGCAGATTGGCGTGAGCCGGAAGTTCCTCGCTGCCTCCGGGGAAAACGATGGACGGCCCGTTCAGCGGCGTCAGCTCGATTTCGCCTTCCACGCCCCTGATCCGAAACTCGTCGCGCGCTACCCGGGAGTGCCACCGGACATCCACAATTCCACGCACGCCCGATGCATAATCCACCAGCACCGTTGCGTTATCTTCCACATCGTTGAAGTGGACCAGATTCGACGCATGTCCGCACGCCCGCACCGGCGTACCGAACAGAAAGTTAAACGCATCAATGCGATGCGAGGCGATATCGTATAACGGTCCTCCGCCCGCGGTCGAGCGGTGCAGCAGCCACGACCTCGTCCCATCTTCGTCGTTAAACCAGGAGTGAGAGGTTGCTTCCGCCACTACCGGCTTCCCGATCGCTCCCGCGTCGAGCAGTTCCTTGGCGCGGAGAAGCTTTGGGTACATCCGGCGGTAGTAGGCGATCCCGAGAATTCTATCCATGTCATCAGCGGCGGCTTGCATGGAGCAGGCTTCGGCATAATTCATCGCCATTGGTTTTTCGCACAAGACGTGCTTGCCGGCGCGCAAGGCAAGTATCGCTTGGGGCGCGTGTAAGAAGACCGGGCTGGAGATGTAGACCGCGTCGATTGCCGCGTCTTTCACCGCCTCGTCAAGCGATGTCCACACTCGCGTCCGGTAACGGGCGGCCTTAGCCGGATCGCGAGTTACCACGCCATACAAATGGCTCCGTTCTTCTTCCAGAATCGCCGGAATCGCGCGCTTCGTGCTGATGTCTCCAATGCCAACTACGATCCAATTGATCATTTGTTAGGCATCGTACCGCAGTTAGCCAGCGTTCTTTGCCGGGTCATTTGCTAGACTGAGTTAATGACCCTCGAAGAGTTAGAAAGGGAGTACGTTACGCTCCGCCAGCAGGCATGCGCTGTGCGGAGCTATCTTTGACGCGCCTTCCAAAAAAGCCCAGCTAGCCAAGACAGAAGAAGATATCAGCTCTCCGGATTTTTGGAACCACCCGGAAAAAAGCCAGAAAATCATGCAGGATCGCAAGCGGCTGGAAGAAGGTCTTGCGCATGAAACGCAGATTGCCGCGCAGACTGGCGACCTGGATACGCTGTTTGAGTTGATGCGCGAAGGCGAGGACGTAGGCGCTGAAATCGAACGCGAAATGAAGAGTTTCGCGCAGAAATTGGAGAAGCTGCAAACCGGCATGCTGCTCTCCGGCGAGAACGACCAGACCCACGCCATTCTGACCATTCATCCCGGAGCCGGCGGTACGGAAAGTCAGGATTGGGCCGAAATGCTGCTGCGGACCTATCTCCGGTGGGCCGAGCGCAACGGCTATGAGGCAATAGTCACCGACCGGCTGGAAGGCGACGGCGCGGGCATCAAATCCGCCACCATCGAAGTGAACGGCGAAAACGCGTTCGGTCTGCTGCAATCGGAAATCGGAGTCCATCGCCTGGTGCGGATTTCTCCCTTCGATCAAGCAGCCAGACGGCATACCTCGTTCGCATCGGTCTTCGTCTATCCGCAGATCGACGATGAAATCAAGATCGACCTGAAGCCCGAGGACCTTCGCGTGGATACCTTCCGCGCAGGCGGAGCCGGCGGCCAGCACGTCAACCGCACCGATTCGGCCGTTCGCATGACGCACCTTCCTACGGGCCTGGTGGTGCAGTGCCAGAACGAGCGTTCCCAACATAAGAATCGGGCGAGCGCGATGAAACAAATGCGCGCCAAGCTTTACGAATTCGAGCTCGACAAGAAGAAGGATGAAGAGCGGAAGGTGGAAGATTCCAAGCTGGGAATCAACTTCGGCAGTCAGATCCGCAGCTACGTGCTGGCGCCTTACCGGATGATCAAAGACCATCGCACCAAGCTGTCGGTGGGCGATGTAGACAGGGTACTCGATGGCGATCTGGACGAGTTTATCCACGCATTCCTCGTTTTCAAGCGCACAGGAAAAACGGCCGGCGACGCGAAAGACGATCTGCCGGATTAATCGAAGCATGGTTGACGATGAAGACCTGCGGCGCGCGGCGGAATTGTTGCGCGCGGGCCGCTTGGTGGCATTCCCCACGGAGACGGTGTATGGCCTTGGCGCAAATGCTCTGGATGCCGAAGCCGTCGGCCGCATCTTCGCCGCGAAAGGCCGCCCCGCTACTAGTCCGCTGATTGTTCACGTAGATTCCGTGGAGATGGTCAGGAGTCTGGTCACCGAATGGCCCGCCTCCGCCGATGCACTCGCAGCGCAATTCTGGCCCGGCCCGTTGACCCTCGTTCTTCCCAAGACGACGTTGGTGCCGGATCGCGCCACAGCGGGGCTGGGCACCGTGGGCCTGCGCATCCCGGCGCACCCGGTAGCACTCGCATTGATTCGCGAAGCCGGCATTCCGGTGGCCGCGCCCAGCGCGAACCGCTTCACTGAACTTTCCCCCACCACTGCGGCGCACGTCCGCGAAGCACTCGGCGACCGAGTGGACCTCATCCTTGATGGCGGACCCTGCACGGTAGGGATCGAGTCTACGGTCTTGTCGTTAGCCGGCGGGGTTCCCCGATTGCTGCGCCCGGGCATGATCACGCAAGCGCAGATCGAAAGCATCATCGGACCGGTCGCGTTGCCCGCCGCATTTCACGGCGTCCACGCGGCTCCTGGAATGCACCCGCAGCATTACCAGCCGAAAACCCCGCTAGTCCTCGGCACACCGCGGACGAAAGGCCGCGGCGCATACTTGTGGTGGAGCGAATCGCGCCCGTCCGCCAGCTCCGTTCAGATGCCGTCTGATCCCTCGGCTTATGCCGCGGCTCTATACGAAACGCTGCATCGCCTGGACGTGGAAGGCTGGGACTACATTGCGGTGGAACCGGTTCCGCTCAGCATCGAATGGACAGGCATCCGCGACCGGCTGAACCGCGCCGCCCGGCGTTAGATGAGAGCTGGAGATCGCGTGTCAATCGGTAGATGACAAACACCTCCCGAAGCGCAGGCCTTCAGCTCTCCTACTGATCTAACCAGACTTCTCCCGTGCGCCCATAGTCCCCAAAAGCATCATTCCGACGGCTATTTTGGCAGAGGTTGCCCTGCTCTTGTGGGGGTATTTCCATCGTCCTATATAATCGCTCCAATGCCTTCGGACACCCTGAACCGTGCGCGCTGGTGGGTTCTCACGCTTCTCTTCATCGCCACGACCATCAACTATCTCGACCGCATCGTCTTCTCCGTGCTGTTCCCGTTGATCCGCGAAGAGCTTCATCTCACCACCGAGCAGTACGGTTACATCAACAGTGCATTCCAGATCGCCTACACCATTGGGTTCCTGGTGATGGGCAAGCTGATCGACAAATTCGGCACCAAAATCGGCTACGCATTCGCCATCGCCTGGTGGTCTCTCGCAGCGGGCTTCCATGCCTTCTCCGGTTCCGCGATGTCTCTAAGCTTCTGGCGCGCCATGCTCGGTCTCGGCGAAGCCGGTAACTTCCCGGCGGCCATCAAATCCGTAGCGGAATGGTTCCCCAGGAAAGACCGCGCCTTCGCCACCGGCATCTTCAACGCAGGGTCGAACGTCGCCTCCATGGTGGGACCGCCGCTCTTCGTTCTGGCCGCGGCGAAGTTCGGCTGGCGCTTCTGCTTCGTCATCACCGCATCGCTGGGCTTCGTCTGGCTGCTGCTTTGGTGGTTCACCAGCCCCACGCCTCCGCTGCGGGCCGCGGAGATAGCCGAGCCCAAAATCGGCTGGGCCAAAGCCTTCACTTTCCGCGAAACCTGGGGCTTCGCAATCGCGAAATTCTTCACCGATCCCGTCTGGTGGTTCTATCTCTACTGGCTGCCTCCCTACCTCTTCGACATCCGCCACTTCAACATGCAGGCAATAGGCTGGGCGCTTCCCGTAATCTACCTCACCGCGGACATAGGCAGCGTAGGCGGCGGTTGGCTCTCCGGCTACTTCATGCGCCGCGGCTGGAGCACGCCAAAAGCGCGAAAGACCACGCTCGCGATATTCGCCTGCATGATGCCGATCGCCGCATTGTCCGTGCTGGCCACCAGTCCCATCGTCGCCGTCGCGCTGGTCTGTCTCGCAACCGCCGCGCACCAGGGCTGGTCGGCAAATCTCTACACCACCGCGTCCGATGTTTTTCCGAACAATGCCGTCGGCTCGGTCACTGGAATCGGCGCCTGTTTCGGCGGCCTCGGCGGCGTACTCTTCTCAGCGCTCATCCCCGGCTACGTAGTCTCGCATTTCGGATACACGCCCGTTTTCCTCACCATGGGCTGCTTTCACCTGATCGCGCTTTTCTTTCTGAACAAATACATGGGACAACTCAAACCAATCGAAGCACCGGTGGCCGTCTGATGGGCACCGTCCGCTACCGCGTTCTCGGAATGGCCGTCTGCCTGGCCTTCATCACCTATCTCGACCGCGTTTGCATTGCAGTCACCGCGCCCGACATCATGCGCGATCTTGGCCTCACGAAGCTTCAGATGAGCTTCGTGTTCAGTGCCTTCACCGTAGCGTACGGGTTGTTCGAAATCCCATCCGGCTGGTGGGGAGACAAGGTCGGCACCCGTCGCGTTCTAATGCGGATCGTAGTCTGGTGGTCTACGTTCACCATGGCCACCGCGGCCGCGTTCAGTTACGGCTCCCTGCTGGTAATCCGGTTCCTCTTCGGCATGGGCGAAGCCGGCGCATGGCCGAACGTAGCGAAAACATTTTCGCGATGGTTCCCCGTTTCCGAACGCGGCACCGCGCAAGGCATCTTCTTCATGGGCGCGCATTTCGGCGGCGGCGTCACGCCGTTTATCGTTGTCGCGCTCACCTCATGGCTAGGCTGGCGCGCCGTGTTCCCCATCTTCGGCGCCATTGGATTCTTGTGGGCCGCAGTCTGGTATTGGTGGTTCCGTGACGACCCCGCGGAGCACCCTTCCGTCCACGAGCTCGAACTCTTGCACATTCGCGATGGCCGCGCCTCCGTCGCCCGCACCGGCCACGCAGGCATGTGGAATTCCAGCATCCTGTTCCTCTGCCTGATGTACTTCACCCAGACCTACGGCTTCTATTTCTTCATCACCTGGTTGCCCACGTATCTGGAAAAACAGAAGGGACTCGCCGCCACGCAGCTCAGCCTCATGATTGGTTTGCCCATGCTGCTGAGCATGATTGCCGACCTCACCGGAGGAATCACCACGGACCGTATGACCAAGCGCTTCGGACTTCGCATCGGCCGTAGCGCCGTTGGTGGAGTATCTCTGTTCGCCGCCGGAATATTCGTAATCACCGGCGCGTATCTCTCGAATCCGTTGCTCTCCGGCCTGCTCATCGCCATGGCCGGGGCAAGCGCAAACTTCCTGTTGGGTGCCGCATGGGGAGCTTGTGTGGATATCGCCGGCGACCGTGCCGGTGTGGTCAGCGCTTTCATGAATACGGCCGGGCAAGTAGGCGGAGCCATTAGCCCAATAGCATTCGCGCTACTAACGGAAGGAAAAACAGATTGGTCGGCGCCGCTCTATCTGACCGGTGTTCTATACATTCTAGGCGCAGCGTGCTGGTTCGGAATCAGGCCGGAGAGATCCCACGTACCGGGATAATGGTTTCGCTCTCCCGCAATGTGTATAATAATCCATAGAGGTACACATCAATGCGCACGAACATCGTGATTGACGACAAACTGATGAAGGACGTCTTAAGCACGACTGGCCTGAAAACCAAGCGCGAGGCAGTAGAGCATGGCCTTCAGACGTTGCTACGCCTAGGTAGACAGACGCAGATTCGCCGGCTCCGCGGCAAACTGAACTGGCAGGGCGATCTTGACGCCATGAGGCGCGATCATTGATCCTGGTCGATTCCAGCACATGGATCGACTACTTCAGGGGAACGATCTCGCTTCAAACGGAGATGCTAGACAGGCTGCTTGGCCAACAACCATTGGCCGTCGGCGACTTGATTCTGACGGAAGTCCTGCAAGGTTTCCGTGACGAAGGCGGCTTCAACGAAGCCAGGAAAATGTTGACTTCGTTGACCGTCGTAGAGCTGGGTGGACAGAAAATCGCGATTCAAGCGGCGAAGAACTTCCGGGTGTTACGCAATCTCGGTGTAAGCGTTCGTAAAACCATCGATACGGTGATTGCTACCAACTGTATCGAGAACGGGCATCACTTGCTGCACAATGACAGGGATTTTGATCCATTTGTCAAACACCTCGGCCTGCGCGTGGTGGTTTGACCACCCGGGTGGCCTTTCCGGCGCCCGGGTGGCGATCCGATGTACTGAGGGGCAAACCTTACTGCCTAGTTGCAATAGTTAGATAGAATGGCTCACCCGCTTTCTTCCTTTGGAAGACCTCGGCGGATGTCATCCTCGACAAAGTCTGCCGCTGTAAAGAATTAACCAGGACGGGAGACTAAGTACTGGCCGAGAGCCGAGCTTATCTCCGACAGGCTCCTAGTCTAGGAGTCTTGTGTCTGCTTTGGGC
>JANYCV010000321.1 GCA_025360145.1 Acidobacteriaceae bacterium | reverse complement strand
CGGACGAAGGCGTCCGGCGCGGTTCAGGGGAACCGCCGCACCGTCTGTTGCTGGTAGAGATTCGCGATAGTGAACGGCGGAAGGCGCGCGGCTCGGTCTGGATTCGGGAGTGCTGAGGCCGGCGCGGAAGCCGGACGAAGGCGTCCGGCTCGGTTCGGGGGAACCGCCCCATTGTCGGATTTACGAGTGGCCTAGGATGCGGTGCGGTTGATAGGGTTCGGCTAGGGCTTTCAGTTCGGCGTCGTCAAGCTTCAGGCTGAGGGCCGCGATGGCATCTTCCAGGTGCGGCATCTTACTGGCGCCGACGATGGGCGCAGTTATGCCTGGCTGTTGCAGTACCCAGGCAAGCGCTACCTGCGCGTTTGGAACGCCACGCTTCGCGGCGATTTCCGTTACACGTTCAACCACTGTGAAGTCGGAAGGTTGATAGTACAGCTTTTGTGCGTAGTCATCGGTTTTGGCGCGCACGGTTTCACCGAAATCTTCGGCACGCCGGTTCCCGGCCAGAAATCCGCGGGCCAAGGGGCTCCACGGAATGATGCCGATACCCTCCTCACGGCAGAGGGGATTCATTTCACGCTCCTCTTCCCGGTAGACAAGATTGTAGTGATTTTGCATGGTGACGAAGCGCGTGAGGCCCATTTCATCGGCCTTATAGAGCATCTTCGCGAATTGCCATGCGTACATGGAGGACGCACCAAGGTAGAGCGCCTTCCCTGCCTTGACGACATCGTGCAGAGCCTCGATAGTCTCTTCGATCGGCGTGTTGTAGTCGAAGCGGTGGATCTGGTAGAGATCGACGTAGTCTGTACCGAGGCGGCGCAAACTATCGTCAATCGCGTGCATGATGTGTTTGCGGGAAAGACCCTGTTGATTGGGATCGTCGCCCATGGGGTTGAAGACTTTGGTGGCGATGACCAGCCGGTCTCGCGGCGTGCCGATGTCTTTCAAACACTTGCCGAGAACTTCTTCGCTGGCGCCAAACGAATACATGTCGGCGGTATCGAAGAAGTTGATGCCCAAATCGAGCGCCCGTTGAATGAAGGGGCGGCTTTCCTTTAACTCCAGAACCCACTCGCGCCAACTCTTGGCGCCATAGGTCATGGTGCCAAGGCAAATGCGCGAGACTTTTATACCGGTTGAACCTAGATTGACGTATTCCATTTATGATTTGTGTAGTTTCCTGAAAGCGACAAGGCAGCGCGCGGCAGTCTCCATCGGCGGAAAATCGCTGCCTTCCTGTTCCACCAGATAGTGTTCGATTCCGCCGGATTTTTCAGCGGATTGCAGCAGCTTTTTCCAGGGGACCGCGCCCTCGCCAAGCAATACGCGGTAGCCCTTGGCAGCGTCCGGAGACCAGTCTTTGCAGTGCATGGAAACGATGCGTCCGGGATTTGCGTTGATCCAGGCGATGGGGTCCGATCCGGCTTCCAGGCAGGCGCCGGCGTCCAATTGCAGCACAACGTCTTTCGGTGTGCCCGCGGCCAGCACGTCCATGGGGCGTTTGCCATCAATGGGGACAAACTCCGCATTGTGATTGTGAAAGCCGGTGCGCAGGCCCAGCGGCTTTATCTTTCCGGATGTGGTGGTGAGAGTGCCGGCTACTTTCTTCCAACCGTCGATACCCTGGACCGGGCCGGCGCTGGCCATGATGATGAACTTGCTTCCGATGATCTGATTGATCTCGATGGCGTGGGGGAGATTCTCATCGGTGAACGATTTCGCGCCGTTGTGCGTGGAGAAGCAGCGGATGCCGGAATCGTCGAGAACCTTTCTCACCTGCTTGGCGTACCCGGGGGTCCAATCGAAATAGGGAGCGTAGAATTCGACGCCTTCGTAGCCCATCTTTGCAACTGCCACAACGGTGCCCATGAGATCCTGCTTCAATTGATCGCGGACGGAGTAGAGTTCGAGGCCGACTGGGATCTTCCTCTTTTTTGCCGCGGCAGACGCTGCACTTGCCGCGGCGGCTAACGCCAAGAACGACCGGCGGGACATGCTTGCTGCGGAGATCATAGTTCGATTTCTATTACAACATGACCGCATCAGGGAGTGGTTGAACCGTCCAGAGATACATGGCCGCATAGGCTCGGTAGGGACGCCATTGCTCAGCTTTACGGAGGAGTGCGCGCGGATTGGTAAGCCCGGCGGCGCGCAACAGGCCGAGGTCGCTTTCGGGGAATGCATCAGGATCGCGACCGAGCCGGATTGCCAGATAGTCGATCGTCCATGGCCCAATGCCGGAAATCTTCCTTAACGTTACGGCGGCGTCCTTCCACGATTGCAGGTTCAGGCTTTTGTCCGCGGCGGCTTGCGCGATGGATCGCAAGGTTTGGGTACGGCGCTCCGGAATTCCGATGGAGCTGAGGTCCGCTTGTGCAATTTCTTCCGGAACGAAGTTCGGAGAGACTTCCGCCAGGCGGCGCATGAACGTGGCTGCCGCCTTCACGCTGACCTGCTGACCGAGGATTACGCGGAGGCAGAGCTCGAACGGATCCCAGCACCCTGGGGTGCGCAGGCCGGGTACCAGGTGCATTCTGGGTCCAAGGATCGGGCAGGCGGCGAGTGCGCGATGGACTGCGGCGATGTTGCAGCCGGTGTCGAACAGGACGCTTACGCGACTGGCGGCGTGCAGCTCGCACAGCAGACAGCCTTGAGCTGAATCGTACTGAACAGACACCAGCCCCGCTGCTGTGCGCCGCGTGTATCGATCATCCTCGATGGCTTCGAGTCCCGGCGTGCAGCGCCAGTGCAGATAGGCGAGAGTCTGTTGCCATGGGAACGGCTGATTCACGGGGATTGCGATTCGGCTAGGCGGCATCGTGAAAGATGATCCCCACTGCCCAATCCAATGTAGAAGTACGCACGCTTCCATGGTAGGGCCGCTCGCGGCTACGGCGCTATCCGTTTCTTGCTGTGGAATCCGGAGGTTTCAACAGCGTGAGCAGCATAGTCACCGGCGTTTTGGCTACGATGGCGTGGTTGAGTTGCGGCGGCATGCTAACCCAATAGCCGGCGGCGGCTTCGCGAGTGTCCGTGCCGAGCGTCAAGACCGCCTGGCCACGCAGGATCTGAATGATGGCCGGCATTGGGGCGCTGTGCGCTACCAATCCATGGCCCGCGGAGAAACTGAAGAGGATAATTTTGGCGAACTCATCGTTCTGAAGAGTCCGGCTGAGATGTCCGGTAACTGGTATCTCTAATTCGTCGCAGAGATTCGGGACTGACTCGTAATTGGTCATCTTCTTCTCCGAGTTTAGAGCAAAACGCCGCCGATTCTGTAAAGATGGTGTTTCGGAGGAAGCAGATGTCCAACTTTTGCGTGCAGTGCGGCGGCGGGCTGGATGCCGGCGCAGGTTTTTGCCGGCAGTGTGGAAGTCCGGTTTCGGCGGCGCAGCCGCCGGTGCAGAGCGCGGCTCCCGTGTACAATAATCCGCCGCCCGCGGCACCTTTGGCGCCCGCGACAAAGAGCGGTTCCGCTTTGAAATTTCTGCTGATCGCCTTCCTGCTCTTCGCGGTGTTGGGCGTGGCTGCGCTTGTTGGTATTTATTACTACGCCAAGGGCAAAGCGGTGGAGAAGATGGCGGAATTTAAGCAGCAGACCGGCGTGGATGTGGGAGCGGCGCTGGAGAAGGCTGCGCGTAGCAAGCCGTCGTCGCCGGACAAAACGCGCGATGGATGTTTGATGCTGACCAAGCAGGAAGCCGAGCGAATTCTGGGGATGCCGCTCGAACGAGTGGACGGAAGTTCCCGGGCCAATGCATCCGAGGAGCACTGCGATTACTATGCCCCGGCGGGCGCGGCCAAAGCGAGCGCCGAGCAAACGGCAGAGCGCCTGCAGGCGTTGGGGAAATCGAACTCAGGCAAGAGCGGCGATCTAAAGGAGATTGAAGGTCTGATTAAAGGTATGGCGGCCAGCATGAACGACGGCACCACGCCTATTTTCGTAGTGACAATCTACCGGGGCGATGCGCAGATTGCCATCACGGGTTTGAATCTGGGAACTGCTCTGACTGGCCTGAAACCGGAAAAAGTTGCAGGGCCGTGGGACGAGGCCACCATGGGGCCGATGAATTCATTGATGACTGTGCGCAAGGGCGACAACGGATTCATGATCGATTTGCGGCAACTGGCCGCAGGGCGCGAGAAGGGACTGGAACTCGCAAAGGCGATCGTCGAGAAGTTTTGATGTTGTGCAATGCCGCAGCTTTTTGATCTGGCGGTTGTCCGCACGATTCTTCAATGCGACCCTGTTTGGTGCGTTTACGCATTGGGCGACTTGGATCCGGCGCTGGCCGCGAAATGCTCCTGGTTTTGGAAATCCGGCGATACCCGCGCACTGGCGTTGATCTATCGCGGATACTCGCCGCCCGTTCTATTCATCACAGGACAACCGGAGCTTGTGACGCCGCTGATGCCCGAGATCGCCGCGGAACCGGCTCTTTCCTTGCACGTACAGCCTGAGATAATGCCGCTGCTCGCTGCGTATTACCAGATCGCGGGCGAAAAAGCCGACTGGCGGATGGCGGTTTGCCAATCGGACTTCCGGCCGGTATCTGTTCAGGACACGGTCCCATTAGGACCGGACGACGTGGATCGGGTGCAGAGGCTCTACTCGGACGGTGATGCATCCGGAGAGTCGCCCGAGTACTTCGCCGCAGCGTCGCTGCTGGATGGCGTGTTTTATGGAGTTCCGGAAGGTGACCAGTTAGTGGCGGTGGCCGGCACGCATCTGGTTTCGGTGCGGGAGCGGGTGGCTGCGATAGGGAACGTCTACACGCGCCGGGACAGGCGTGGACTCGGCCTTGCGGCACAAACCACCAGCGCGGTTGTAAAGGAGCTGGCGGCCCGGGACATCCGTACAATTGCGCTCAATGTCCGGCAGCAAAACGTGCAGGCGATTCGCGTGTACGAGCGTTTGGGATTCCGGAAGCACTGCGAGTTCCGCGAAGGCATTGCGTCGCGCCGATAGTGTGCCAACATGAGAAGCATGGCTTGCGGCCTTTGGTTAATAGGGTTTTTGTATCTGCTGTCCGCAAATGCGCAGACGCCCGTCCCCAAGCTGCGTTTGCCGGACTCGGTACAACCGCTTAAATATTCCGTCGACTTGAAGCTTGTGCCGGGCGAGGATACCTTTGAAGGCACCATCGACATCGACGTCAATGTGCGCCGGCCGTCTTCGGTGATCTGGATCCATGGAAACTCGCTGGAATTCCGGGCGGTCCGCATCCAGTCCAACGGCAAATCCGTGCCGATGGCCGCCGATTTGCACGAGAACGATCTGGTGGGCTTGCGCCCGGTAAATGAGGTCGCGGCGGGTGCGGCGTCGATTCATATTTCCTACTCCGGCCAGGTCAGCCGGATCCTCACGGATGGGTTATTCCAACAGCGCTACAACGGCGATTGGTATTTGTTCAGCAAGTTTGAACCGGTCACAGCGCGGCGCGCGTTTCCCTGCTTCGATGAACCCTCGTTCAAGACGCCTTGGAGACTCACACTGCATGTTCCCGAAAAACTGCGCGCGTTTTCCAATGTGCCGATGGCCTCTGAAGAATCCGAACCCGGCGGACTCAAAGCGGTGCGATTTGCGGAGAGCAAGCCGCTTCCTTCCTATCTGGTGGCGCTGGCGGTTGGACCGTTCGATGTAGTGGACGCCGGCAAGGCGGGGCGAAACGGGATACCGTTGCGCATCATAGTGCCACGCGGGCGAACGAGTGAGGCCGCGTATGCCGCCGCCGCGACCCCGAAGATTCTGGCTCTGCTGGAGAATTACTTCGGGGTTCCGTTCCCGTACGAAAAACTCGACCAGATGGCGGTTCCATTGACCACCAGTTGGAGTGCGATGGAAAACGCGGGCTTGATCGCCTATAGCAGCAATACTCTGCTGGCCGCGCCGCAGGATGACACCGATGTGAGGCAGAGAGGCCGCACCGGCACCATGGCGCATGAAATGGCCCACCAGTGGTTTGGCGATTTGGTAACTACCGGCTGGTGGGATGACATTTGGCTGAATGAGGCTTTTGCGAGTTGGCTTTCGGCAAAGATGCTGATGGAGCTTCGACCCGATTGGAAGGTGGACCTGGACGCTGTTGCCGGCCGCAACAATGCCATGAATTCCGACCGGCTGGTGGCCGCACGGAAGATTCGCCAGCCCATTGAAGCTGCCGGCGACATCGCGAATGCGTTCGATGGGATCACGTACGCAAAAGGCTCGGCTGTGATCGGAATGTTTGAAAATTACCTGGGAGCCGGCGTCTTTCAGAAGGGTATCCAGTTGTTCCTGACACGACATGCCTGGAAGAATGCGAACACCAACGACTTTCTTTCGGCGCTGAACAGCGCTTCCGGGCGGGACATCGGAAGCGCTTTCTCCAGTTTTCTGGATCAGGGGGGCGCGCCGCTGCTTCATATCGGTGTGACGTGCAGCCCGAAGTCAGCACCGGTGGCGCACCTGCGGCAGGAACGTTATCTTCCGCTGGGATCGGAGGGCAACGCGGCGGCGGTTTGGAAGGTTCCGGTTTGCCTGACGCGGAGCGCCGGGAATGCGGCCGAGCGGCAATGCGTGTTGCTGACGAAGCAGTCTGAAGATTTCGTGCTGGAAGGCACTCCGGCGTGCCCCGCGTGGCTGATGGCCAATCAGAATGGAGCCGGATACTACCGGACGGCTTACCAAGGCCCTTGGCTGGACAAGCTGATGCTGGAGGGTATGCCACGGCTAAACTCGCTGGAGCGGATCGCGGCGCTGAATGACGTGAATGCGCTGTTTGCCGGTGGGCTGATGAATTCGGCCGACGCCCTTCGTACGGCAGTTCGCTTTGCGGGCGATCCGGACCGCCACATGGTTCAGGCAACTATGGCGCTGATGGGATCCGCCGCCGGGTTGACTCCGCCGGAGTTTCAACCGAATCTGGCGCGTCTGATTCAATCCGTATATCGTTCACGAGCTCGTGAACTTGGGTGGACTCCTAAAGCTGGCGAATCCAGCGACGATCGTTTGCTGCGAGGAGCACTTCTGCCCCTGCTGGCGATTGTTGGCCAGGACGCCGTACTCCGCGCAGAGGGAACCCGGCTGGCAAGAGCCTGGTTCGACGACCGGCGGGCGGTGGATCCGGATCTGGCGGGGACGGCTTTTTCGGTGGCGGCCTGGAGCGGAGACCGAGATCTTTTCGACCGGATGGCAGGGGAATTCAGGCGAACAAAAAACCAACGCGAGCGCATGTATATTGCCGGAGCATTGCGGTCGTTTGGCGACCCGGCCATCACGCGTTCGGCACTTGACTTGTTGTTCGCCAAGGACTTGGAACCGCGGGAACTGACACTGTTGTTGACTCCGGCGCGCAAAGAAACCCGGGCGGTAGTTTGGGGTTTTGTGAAAACTCATTTCGATGCACTGAACGCGCGGCTGCCGGGAGCAAGGGGAATTCCGTTTGCCGCGGTTCTGCCGCTGACGGCGGCGGGATTTTGCAGCGAACCTGAGAGATTGGATGTGCAGTCGTTTTTCAACGGGAGGATCGCAAATCTGAAAGGCGGTGTGCGCAACCTCGCCACTGCGCTGGAAAGCATACGGCTGTGTGAGGCACGAACTGCAACCCTGCAACCTGGAATCGTATCGTTTGTGAAGTCACATTAGCGGTACTTCGGGATGCGCCTGCAGTAGACGCCCAGCGCGATGGCCAGCGGATTGGCGTCCTTCACGCCGTTTATCAGGAACGCAACCGTCGTCAACAAGTCCAGAACCCTGCAAAGAAGCGGACTGAAAAATCAGACTGTTCCTGCCTGCCCTCAGAGGAGTTCAAAAGATTGGCCTCGAGCCGGAATCTCTACGGTTAAGTTTAATTGTTCTCGAATGGCGGTCGCCAACGCATGTTGTGCCGGCAATTCTCCATGCACGAGGAATACTTTTTTCAATCCGGCGGCTGCGGGCTTCATCCACTGAATAAGTCCGCGTTGGTCCGCATGACCGCTGAGTTCATTCAGTTTCACTACTTCGGCCCGCAATCTTGTTGGCACGCCAAAGATGGGCACTTCGCGGTGCTGCTCCACAAGTTTTCGACCGAGAGTATTTTCTGCTTGAAACCCGGTGATTATAACCATGTTTCGAGGATCTTCGATGTTGTTTTTGAGATGGTGAAGAATGCGGCCGGCTTCGCACATGCCCGACGCGGAAATAATTACCATGGGGCCGCGAAGACCGTTTAACGCTTTTGATTCCTCCACACTCTCAACGTAGCGGAGTCGTTTGAAGCCGAACGGATCTACGCCATGCCGGGATAATGCATTCGTTTCTCTGTCGAGCGATTCCGCATTCCCGCGGAACACCTCGGTGGCTTTCAGCGCCAGCGGACTATCGACAAACATCGGAATCGAGGGAATCTTCTGTTGATTTATGAGCTGATGCAGAACAAAGACCAGTTGCTGCGTACGACCCACGGCGAATGCAGGAACAATAATGCGTCCGCCTCGATTACACACCCGATTGATCGCGGCAGCGAGCTTATCTTCCACCGCGCCCATATCCTGGTGAAGACGATTGCCGTAAGTGCTTTCCAGTATCAGGTAGTCGCCTTGCGGGCAAGGTTCCGGATCGGGGATTACGGGCAATCCCGGACGTCCCACATCGCCGGAGAAAACGAGGCTGGCCCTCCTACCGGCTTCCTCCAGATGCAGTAAGACCGATGTGGAGCCGAGCATGTGGCCGGCGTCCACCGATTGGTAGGTTGCGCCCGGTCCTACATTGACCGGGGAATGCAGGGGCACACGCTGAAATCGGGGCAGCACCTGTTCGGCGTCGGCCACGGTGTAGATCGGCGTGATCTCGCGGTCGCCTGGCTCATTACCAAGCAACTTTTTCCGCCGCCAGCTCCGCTTGTTGATGAACTCGGCGTCCTTCTCCTGAATGAAGGCGGAATCCAGTAACATCGGCTCGCAAAGATCTGCCGTGGCGGGAGACGTGTATATCGGCCCGGTGAATCCGTTTTTCGTGAGTGTAGGCAAATTCCCGCTATGGTCGATGTGCGCGTGCGAGAGGATCACGGCGTGGATGTCAGCGGCGGGGAACGGCAGATGGCTGTTGCGCTCCCTTGCTTCCTGGCGGCGGCCGTGGTAAGTGCCGCAATCGAGAAGATACTGGTGGTCTTGCACGGTCAAGTGATGCATGGAGCCAGTAACGGTTTGGGCGGCGCCCCAGAAAGTAAGTTTCATCCCTTGCATGATACTCCAGGACTTCCCATGAAACAGGCGGGGTTGTTTGTTGTCATTCCGCTGACTTCGGCGCTGCTCATCGGGGGGAACAGGGTGGGCGCCGAATCGTTTGCTACCGGGTAGGGCTATCGTATTCTGATTTATCCCGGCGAGGGGTTCCAGATGAGATGTACGGTGGTGTTCCCCGCCCTGCTATCCATGGCCTGGAAGCTGGGCGCGGTCTTTCCGCGGAATGTGCGCTGTGCGGCGCTGCTTGTCTGGTTGATGATGATGCCGTTTTACGTCCTATTGCGACTTTTTGGCGGAGATGGGGCATTACGGCCGAATTCGGCTACAACGCGATGACAGTATTGTTGAGACTGTCGTTGATGCAGGAAGGGGGGGCAGTGTCCTGCTGCTGGCAATTCCGATTGCTGGGGGTGCTTGACTGGGGTGGGTACGGTTTAGGGGTATTTCGTGCCCAAGTGGAGACCTTCGTCCGGTTCCGGGCAGCGGGACGAAGGCGTCCCGCGCCGTCCAGGGGGACCGCCCCACCTGGTTGTTGACTGAGTGGGTGACTGATTGAGTGGGTGACTGCCTGACTGCCTGACTGGGTGA